>CANGQU010000014.1 GCA_947456345.1 Alphaproteobacteria bacterium
ACATACGAGCGTATCGATTTAATGTTCCATCAAAACCGCTACGAATATCGTCAATCGATTTTGGTCTTACGGTTGGTCTGCTGCCAATGACTAAAGCACAATCCATCGCGTCCATTAAAATCCCTACACCCGCGATCAGGCCCGGATCTGGTGCTTGGCTTTCCTTGATTGCTTGAAAAAGTTCACGACCGCTTGCAACTGTCACGTGTGCAACCCATTGCGCCGGCATGGCATTTTTTCCAAACTGGTCGATGGCATCCAGCATAGCGGCCATAGCGGTTGGATTATTCTGTATCGCGTGGGGTAAAACCAAGGGCGTGTTGCGATCATGCTTTTGCAGAACCGCATTAAATCTTTCAACCAAAGGGCGCGTGTCAGTGGTTGCATGAAACGCCAGCAAAAGATCTTTTTGTGTTAATTGCATCCCGCCCTCAGCAAATTAAATTTTAGTTTCGAACGAATTTGGTACTATTATTACAAAATGACAGATATATGTCAAATTCGTTACAAGCATATGACGCATGCGCGAAGCGCATAGCTGTCTAAGGTGGCGAAGCGCATCACTATCTCAACCCGCGCAGCGCATGACTGATGAGGGATGCGAAGGCATAGATTTTTGCATCTGAAAATTGTACCGGTAATGACCGCGCGGTGTTACATCGCGCTCATCATCGCCGTCGTGGTCTCGCCCAGACCGATGGGCAGTTTTTGGCCATTGACCATGCGGCCGATAACGTCCAGCGCGTCGTCTTGGTTCAACTTGAAATGCGCGGCGATTAAATTGCGGTATAAATCCATCAAATTAATGGTTGGGCGCAAATGCATACCACCAATCAGCGCGTTGTCGCTTAATCCCGGCCATTGCGTTAAGACGCGCGACGGTCCGCCCGCCGGGCCGTTATTTTGTACCAACATTGATTGCAATTGCGGATTGCCAGTCAATACCATACCGAATCCGCCAGCACCGTGATCGGTGCCATAGGATGCGGTAACCCTGACCTGGCGTCCCATTTCGCCGGCAAAAACGATCAGAGTTTTATCGAAAATATTCCGTTCGATCAATTTATTGACCATGGCATTCAACCCGGCTGCCAATTGACCCATGCGTCCATACATATAGGTATCGGGCTGATCATACGCGTTGACGACCTGTCCCGACACCCAATCGATATACGACGCGCTGGAATGCGTATCCCAGCCATCCATCAGCAAATATGCGGTCGACGGGGCGTATTGCGGGTCCATTGCCAATGTTTCGGCGGCCAACATCGCCTGGGTTTCAAAACCGTTGAACGACATTAATTGCCCTTGATCCAGACCTTGGATCGGAACTTCGCTAAACGCTTGCCGGGCGTTCCATGCTTCGTTAAAGCTTTGTAGCAATGCCGGGTTATTGCGGTATAGCTGGCGAATCAGGTTGACATCGCTAGTGGCGGGGCCGGTGCTGCTGATGTCCATGATACCGGCCGCTTCTGGCCCGAGCAAAATACCAGGCACTTGGTTGCCGCGATTAAATGCCACACCGCCTACGGTCGCGTTTTGAAATTTGGTCAATAATCTGCCCATCCACCCTTCGGCCACGCGGCCGCTTTCGGCGATGTCCCGGCCATTCATAAACATTTCTTGGCGGGTAAATTGCCCCAATAAATTTAAATCATGGCGCGAAATACTCGCGGCATGCACAAAGCTCATCCGCCCGGCGTCATAATGCGGTTTCAGCAATGCGAGAGCCGGATGCAAGCCAAAAAAGCCGTCCAAGCGCAAAGCGGCGTAATTGGCCCAAGTACGTTCGACCCGGCCTTGTGGGTTGCGCCAAACCAGGTTGCGGGGCTGTTCTGGCGCGGTCAGGGCGAAATGGCCGCGCAAGGCGGCGTAATTCGGATCGCCATAAGGCGGCAGGAAACTAAGCGCGTCCGGTCCGCCAAAACCAAAAATTACGATCAGTTTTTTGTCTTCCATGCCCGGGTTGTTGGCAAAAGACAGACCAGGCATGGCGCCTACGGCTAAAGCGCCACTGCAGGCCCCGGATTTCAGCAAAAATTCACGACGATTCATCGACATGATAGCATCCTTTGCTTAGGCACTCAGCGTCATTGCTGGTGACATCAACCACAGTAAATTAGCCGACATATTGTTGCCCAACGAATCGCTAGGCGAAAGAATCATTTGCTCGGTGCTGCCCGCACGCGCCGCGACAATACCCGATATGGGCGCATAAATTTGCGTGCGAGTGGCATTTATTTTTGGCGCAATTTCGACCGCGCGTTTGCACAGCGCATCCATATTCGCCGACGTCATCCAGGAATTAGCCCCACCGGGACGATAGCCTTGGATGGTCGGCGCAGCGAAATGCGGCATATTCATCGACGGCAAGATTCTATCGTACAACTCCCACAAATTTGGGTAGTTGGTTTGAATCATTTGGAACTGCTCGTTAAAACCGCTGTAATTTTCTACCCATTGATTGGGCGCGGCAGTGTCCCAGCGAGTACCGCGTGCGATAGTGCCAGTGAACATCGGTGCCATTCTTTCCCGCTCCATTCCGCTTAAAACGCCTCCGGCACGGAAGACGCCCAACATATATTGCAACGGCATTTTAATATTGGCCACATTCGAGGCCATGGCCGTTGTCGCCAACGGATCGCGGATCATGGTCAAAGCCAGCTGTTTCAAATCCCCCCCGGTGGCCATGTAATTCTGGCTTAATTTAGTTACCAAAGCTCTAACGTTGGCTTGGCTGCGGCTGGTGGTAAAAAACCAGTTAACCAGTTTTTCAGCAATGTTGCGGGCGGTTTTCTCGGACCGGGCCAAGGCGCGCCAAACGTTTTCAGCACGGGCAATGACTTGGGGCATGTAATCTGCCCGTGGTAAATTCATGTTCAGCAAGGGAATGGTGATTTCCGGTTTATGCGGATAACGCATATCGAAATAATAATCGCCGGGTCGTATTTCAGCTCCCCAAATTCGCCAAACGACATTATCGGAGTGGTAATAGACCCGGTTGCCGGCGAAAACTTTGGACAACGCGATTACATCTTCTTGGGTGTAGTTCGGGTTGCCATTGGCGTCCAGGGCGCCGACAGTATGCATTTCCAGGAGCTCGCGTGCATAGTCTTGATTAGGAGAGCTTTCAAAATTATTGCTGCCATTTAGGCGGGCCATCATGCTGGGGCTTTTGCCGCTGGCAATCAGCATATCCTCGAATTTACCCAGCGAGTTAGCCAATATCGTGTGCGCAAAATACGGGTGCAGGAACGACAGAACTTGCTGGTCCTGCGCGGTGCTTTCCGGCATCTGCGCCGAAAGATGGTTAAACCAAAACATCGCCCATTGGAATAAGAACGGTTTGGTCGTAAAAATCGCTTGTTGCATCAAGCGCATCGCATCGGTTTGAAAAATGCGGCGCATATACAGCGCGCGGGCGTTGGAGAATCCGCCATAAGCCCAAGCCAGGCTGATCATTTGGCGAATATAGGCTTCGGTCTGTGGGACATCATGGGCAAAATCCAAATTTTGTAGACTCAGCTGATTTTCCAGCCAGGCGATCGGATTGGCATTGACGGCGAGAATCTCGGAGTGATTCAGCGCATAAGCAAAGCGGTGCACGGCCACGCCGGCTCTTGCGGACAAGGTTGCCGCATTGCGATTATTGACGGTGTTGCGAATTGCCAAAACTTCTTGACGCAATGCATCCGAAGTTCCTAGTCGCGGCAAAGTAACGGTGCGTGCTGTGGAAGCCAGTGTAGGCATAACCGGCGCAGGGACCTGGTTTGGTATCGCGCTGGTGCGTGTGCCCATCGCCGTGCGCGTAGGGGCCGCAGGCTTAGCAGGGGCAGCACTGCCTTGATTGGTAATCATTTTGATGCTACCAGAGGCAAGCGCAACTTTGAGCGAATTCTCGGTCGCCATGCTGACGGTGTTTTCAACGACCGGGGTTTCTTGCATATTTTTCATCATCATCTCTGCCGTCCTTTCAACGAGGCGCTGTGTTTCTTTTTAGAATCTTTTGCTCCTCACATTAACGTTACCACAATTTTAATAAAACCGTAATAAATATATCTGTTACGGACATTAAACATCGGGTAACCCATTGTAATCAAAGGATTAAAAATTGATTAAATTGGATCAATCACGGCTTGGTATAGTCCAATATACGGATTATCCCTATACAAACCCTGAATTATCGGTGGTGTTTTACCTATTGGATGCGCGGTGTTTTAGGCAAATGCAGATCATGTTTTTTAGCTCGGGCCGCATATTTTTTGGAGCGGCTAGAAAAATCTGGGCGCGCTAAACATTGTATGATAGAGGATGTAAGTTGTTTTTATATGTGGACCCGTAGCTCAGCCCCCCATGAGTGCAGCCCCTAGGTATTGCAGGAAGCAATACCGTTTATGGTAAGCGCGAGTGGGAGATACAATAAGGGATGCGTCGCGGTGTCCGAGTTTGTTATGGACCCGTAGCTCAGCTGGATAGAGCGTTGCCCTCCGAAGGCAAAAGCCGGACGTTCGAATCGTCTCGGGTCCGCCATTACCGGTTGACAGTTAACAGTTGACGGTGGACGGTTCACGATTTTTTTCTCACGACTCACGACTCTTAACTAACGACTTTCTTATATGCAGAAACTCCCTCAAGAAATCATCACTGTCCAATCTACCAAATTGCATTGCGATGGCGGCGGGCCATTGGGCCATCCGCGTGTGTTTTTGAATATGGGCGCGGCTCACGATATCGATTGCCCCTATTGCGGCCGCAAATTCGTTTTGGCTGCGGGCGCGGCATGCGGCCACGATCATCATTGATTCATGGCGGATGGTAAGCATCTCTATCTAATCGACGGCTCGGGATTTATTTTCCGCGCTTTTCACGCTTTGCCGCCACTGACCCGGCCGGATGGTACGCCGGTTGGCGCGGTATACGGCTTTACCAATATGCTGCTGCGCTTACTGGAACGCGCCCGGGCCGATGCGGATTTGGATTACATCGCCGTCATTTTCGATGCCGCACGTAAAACTTTTCGCCAAGATATTTTCGCCGGGTACAAGGCGCACCGCCCCGACACCCCGCCCGATTTGATTCCGCAATTCGATTTGGTGCGGGCGGCCACGCGCGCGTGCAATGTGCCCGCCATCGAATTGCTGGATTTCGAAGCGGATGATTTAATCGCGTCTTATGCTACGGCTGCCAAAAATTCCGGCATGCGCGTGACGGTCGTCAGCGGCGACAAAGATTTAATGCAATTAATCGACGATACGGTGGGGTTGTTCGACCCGATCAAGAACAAAAAAATCGATCACGCGGCAGTAATCGAAAAATTCGGCGTGCCGCCGGACAAAGTGATCGAGGTGCAGGCCCTGGCCGGGGATTCATCCGACAACGTGCCGGGAGTGCCGGGCATTGGCGTGAAAACGGCGGCGGAATTGATTGTGCAATTCGGCACGGTCGAAAATTTATTGGCCAATGCCGCCAGCATCAAACAACCCAAACGGCGCGAGGCGTTGGTTGCCAACGCCGATAATGCGCGCATATCCAAACAATTGGTGACGTTGCGCCACGATGCGCCTTTGCCCTTGCCCATCGCGGATTTAATCGCCCGGCCCCTCGACAACGACATGTTGCGCGAATTTTTACAAGCGCAGGGCTTCAAGGCACTGGTGGCGCGATTAGGCGAGAGTCGAGAGGCGAGGGGCGAGAGGGAAGAAAAGCAAGCGCCGCAAAAAATTACCACACCGTCAATAATTACTCCCTCTACACCCTCCACCCTCCACTATCAACTGCTGCAAACCCCTGCCAGCTTGCGCGAATTTTTAAAGCCGCTGGATGACGGCGGTGTGTTGGCGATTGATTGCGAAACCGATTCGCTGCATGCCGTATCGGCGAATTTGGTGGGTATTGCGCTGGCCACTGCGCCCGGCGTTGCCGCCTATATCCCGCTCGCCCATCGTTGGCCGGATGCCGATCTAACCACCGCCCACACCCAAGCTCCCTTGCAACAAATTTCCATGGCTGAATGCGCGGCGATTTTAAAACCGTATACGCAAAACCCGGCCGTGAAAAAAATTCTGCATAACGCCAAATACGATTTCCAGATATTCGACCGCTATGATTTACCGATCGATTGTTACGACGACACTATGCTGTTGTCCTATGTGCTGTATGGCGGACAGCACGGCCACGGCATGGACGAATTGGCCGAAAAATATTTGGGCCACACCACCATCAAATTTACCGATGTGGTGGGGACGGGTAAAAAACAAATCACTTTTGATTTGGTGCCGTTGGACCGCGCCATGCAATACGCGGCCGAGGATGCCGATATTACCCTACGCTTATGGCATTTTTTATATCCGCAATTGCCCGGCCAGCAATTAACCGCATTGTATGAACACACCGAACGCGGTTTGCCGCGCGCGGTTGGGGCGATGGAATCGGCCGGGGTGTTGGTGGACCGGATGATGCTGCATCGTTTATCGGCGGAATTCGCGCAAAAACTGCGCGGGTTCGAGGCGGAAATTTACGCCCTGGCGGGTGGGGAGTTCAACATCGCCTCGCCCAAACAAATGGGCGAAATATTGTTCGAAAAATTAAAACTGCCCGGCGGCGGTAAAACCAAAACCGGCGCTTGGTCCACCGATGTGGGGGTAATGGAAGATTTGGCCACAGCAGGTCATAGTATCGCCGATAAAATCCTATCCTGGCGGCAAATGGCGAAATTGATTTCCACCTACACCGATGCGTTGGTGGATGAAATCAATCCCAAAACCGGGCGCGTGCATTCATCGTTCCATATCGCTGCGACCAATACCGGCCGTTTTTCCAGCACCGCGCCGAATTTACAAAATATCCCGATCCGCACCGAGGAAGGCAAAAAAATCCGCACCGCCTTTATGGCTGCCCCGGATCATGTGTTATTATCGGCCGATTACAGCCAAATTGAATTGCGCTTGATGGCGGATATGGCGGGGGTGCCCGCGCTGCGCCAGGCGTTTTTGGATGGCGTGGATATTCATACCCTCACCGCATCCCAAGTTTTCCATGTGAAACTGGCCGAGGTGTCGGGCGATCTGCGCCGCAATGCCAAGGCGATTAATTTCGGCATTATTTACGGCATTTCGGCCTTTGGCCTGGCCAAACAATTGGGTTGCGGGAACCAAGAGGCCAAGGATTTCATCGACCGGTATTTCGCCCGCTTTCCGGAAATCCGTGATTTCATGGACGCGCAAAAACAATTCGCCCGCGAGCATGGGTATGTATTGACGCGATTCGGCCGGAAATGTTTTATGCCGGAAATCAGCGCCAAAAACGCGGCCTTGCGCAATTTTGCCGAACGCCAGGCGATCAACGCGCCGTTACAGGGCACAGCCGCCGATGTGATCCGCCGCGCCATGATCCATTTGCCGCCCGCATTGCATGCGGCCGGATTGCAGGCCAAAATGATTCTGCAAGTGCATGATGAATTGGTGTTGGAATTACCCACGCCCGAGGCTGATGCGACAAGTCGCGTGGTGCGTGATGTCATGCAATCCGCCCCACTGCCCGCCGTGCAATTATCGGTGCCACTGGTGGTGGATGTTAGCGTCAGCGAGCGGTGGGGTTAGAGCGAAGACGGAGAGTGGATGTAGCAGTGCCATTTATCTTTTTGCTTTGTAAGGAACTTTTGATCCGTGGATTTGAACATCCGTTGTTGAATAACCTGCACAGCTAAGTAATTTCCTTACTTCATCCTCGACTTAATTAAATTTATCTTTGTGGCAAGGGCCAATTAAAATGCTTTTAACAGAATTTTTGTTAAAGTTCTTTTCTACATAGAGCCTAGAATTACATTTTTCCAGAAATTTAATGCAATTTTGTTTTTTGTGTTCTCCAATGCTATTATTTAGAAAATGTGCTGCGAGCCGATATTCCTTCTCCAAATGATATGCACTATGTTTAATAAATGCGGCTTCAACCAGCAATCGTACGGTTAACTCTTTCCATAATTCTTTTTCATGTTTAATTTCTTGGTTGTTGGATAGAAATATTTTTGCTGGATTAAGATATTTTTCAATTAATTTTTGAGCACCGTTTAGATCATTCACGTCGTCAAAGTAACGCATCATTCCAAAATAAGAATCAAAACATTCTTCTGATTGTGTCCTCGCAGGCATAAAAGCATTTTTATCAAAACCGATAGAAAATCCGTAACCATTATCACCGTAACAACGCCATTGATAGATTCCATCACGTTCAGCACTCAGGCAGCCGATGAACAGGGTTAGTTCATTTTTGAGATTTTGCCAGTTATACTCTCTGAATGCTGCTAATCTGGACTGACAAGGATAGGATTGCTTTTTTAAGCAGAAATCTATCATGTCTTGGGCATGTATAAATTCGCTTGGATCGCTACCTGTTGAGCAATCGAAAAGACGTAGAGTTTGACTTTTCAGAATTCCTTCAAGCCCTCCTTGATTGGTGTAATGATACAGTATATCCGGTGCTTGATCGAAATCCTCTTGTTCAATTTCGAGGGCAATTTTTTTAAGGTTTTGCTTCACCGCAAATAATCCGTTTCCTTCGACAGCTTGAACAATTCTTTCCCACGATTTCTTTCTGGACATATCTATGAAAAATCTATGGCTAGAATTTTCTATTTCGAGGGATAAGAGATAATGGTGCCGTTGATAGGAATCGAACCTACGACCCCATCATTACGAATGACGTGCTCTACCAACTGAGCTACAACGGCGACCTTGGGTGAAACTTACTATAACCACCGCTCAGTTGGTAGTTTATATTTTAACGGCCTTGCGGCCTAGGGCAACTGAGCTACAACGGCACTTAAGATCTAACCGAATTATCGCTTGTCCTGCGAAGCTCCGATAGGAGCGAAGCGGGAAGCTACAACGGCGACCTGGCAAAACTCTTACTATAAATGCCACGATGTTGGTAGGTATTTGTTACTCCTCCCAGTCCCTCGGCCATGCGCCAATGGTCACCCGGCCTGACCGCGCTTGGGCAAATCATGCCCAGGCATTGACTGGCGGGCGGCAAAATACACCCGTAAAAACCCCCTTAACAAGCCCGTAATCCATTGGAAAATAACAATAATTGTTGGCATATCCTTTGCAGATATAACCATAAGCGGTCCAAGCCGCCACACATATAAAACGGGGGTTACGATGCTGACATTCTTGAACATTGCTTTGGTGATGGTTGCTCTGGGTGCTGCCTGGCGCGTATCGGTTTTTTTGGCCGAAGAATTCGTCGCCTAAGCCCACATATTTTTATTAGCTCGAATATTGGGGCAATAACCACCCTCACCCAGCTGCGCCTAAGCGCTGTGCGCTAAGGCTGCGCAACCCTCTCCCGCCAGCGGGAGAGGGAGATCAGTTGTGCTTTCCGCTATACGCTTGTCTTCAATCATTCGCGCTTTGATGCACCAAACGTGGCCGGAACTCCCGTGCTTCGGTCCAATCCAAAGTCGCAAAGGCGCCGCACTGCCGGCACAGC
>CANGQU010000015.1 GCA_947456345.1 Alphaproteobacteria bacterium
AAGAAACGCTCAGTTTGAGTAACATACCATATCTGGCCGATGTTTCGTCCATGGTAACGCTGTTGGCCAGCATGGGCGTGAAGGTCGAAATGGATGACGGCTTGCCGATGGGTAAAACTAAGCTGCAGACATTAAATCTTTGTGCACAAGACATCAGCAACCCTTTGGCAGAATATGAACTAGTGCGCAAAATGCGCGCCAGCGTCTTGGTGCTGGGCCCTCTACTATCACGCTTTGGCCGTGCGGTTGTTTCTTTGCCAGGCGGTTGTGCGATCGGCACGCGGCCAGTCGATTTGCACATTCAAGCTATGCAACGTTTGGGCGCCAAGATTGAATTGAATAATGGCTACATCCACGCCAGCGCGCCAGACGGTCTAAGCGGTGCGGAGATTATTTTTCCGTTGGTCTCTGTCGGTGCTACAGAAAATGCGATGATGGCAGCATGTTTGGCGCGCGGACAAACAATAATCCGCAACGCCGCCCAAGAACCAGAGATCGTTGATCTGGGCGATTGTTTGAATGCTATGGGGGCCAAAATTTCTGGCCTTGGCACATCCAATTTAGTGATTGATGGCGTGAGCAGTCTGCATCAGGCCGCGCACATCATATGTCCTGACCGTATCGAGGCCGGCACTTATGCTGTTGCAGCAGCTATTTGTGGCGGTGACGTTACCTTGGCTAATGTTCGACCTGCTGCGTTGGGCAGTTTATTGGACAAATTACGCCAAGCCGGTGTGACGGTGACAACGGGCACGGATACTATCCGTGTTATCCGCGATCCAAAAAATCCATTGCGGTCCCTGGATATTGTGACTGAACCTTTCCCAGGTTTTCCTACCGATCTGCAGGCGCAGATGATGACGCTTTTGACGCTGGCAGAGGGGGAGTCCAAAATCACTGAGACCATATTTGAGAATCGATTCATGCACGCCCCGGAATTAATGCGCATGGGCGCAAAAATTGATGTGCATGGGGCGGTGGCGGTTGTGCATGGGGCAAAGGAATTAATTGGCGCCCCCGTAATGGCGACTGACTTGCGCGCTTCGGTATCCCTGGTATTGGCTGGTTTGGCTGCCCGCGGGCAGACCACGGTCAACCGGATTTATCATTTAGACCGCGGTTACGAGCGACTTGAGGAAAAACTCGCCGCTTGCGGCGCGCAGATTGAGCGGGTGGCGGCGTAATGACCGATTCCCCGTGCCGACTGAGAATAAAAGCGGTGGATGCAGAGGATTTGGCTGTATTATCCGCTTTGCTCCAAGATTCTCTGGTCACGGTTGGCGATATCGCATTATTCCAGGCCGAG
Organism: Alphaproteobacteria bacterium; assembly: GCA_947456345.1. Lineage (GTDB taxonomy): Bacteria > Pseudomonadota > Alphaproteobacteria > SHNJ01 > SHNJ01 > CANGQU01. The sequence continues at coordinate 1,307 of CANGQU010000015.1, forward strand.
GATAAAAAACAAATGGCCCTGCTATGTAGTCGCTATTGCTGGGAGAACAAAGACAACACCCAGCGTCAGCATGCTTTGCTCGTGATAAACGACGTTGTGCAGGCGCAATACAAGTGCATTGACCGTAGTAAACCTGCGCAAATCTTGAGCATTTTGTCTTTGCAACTGAATCATGAGGAGCTGCGGATTGTCTTTGCGGATGATGCAGTGCTCCGCCTTAACCTGCAACAGCCTGAAATATTCCTATCCGACCTGGCCGATCCGTGGCCAACGCAATTTGTACCCTGCCACGCGGTCCCTGCCGCATGATACCGCACCCAAACCCAACCTTGGCGGAAATCCACATAGACTCGGTGCGCATCGCCCCCATTATGCCCGGGGCTGCGGTGATGGCTGAGATATCGGCGTTAGCGCAGCAGCTGAATGATTTGACCAGTATTGGCAATCCAAGTGATGAATCGATCACAAGCGGAAGTTATGCGCTGCAATTGTCGGTGGATGTTCAATATGTAACATTTGGATTGATTGATGCGAATGGCATTGTTCATCGCATTGGCGTAGTCGAAACAACATCGTTGCGCGCTTTGGCAAGATCCTACATTACGATGATTAATGATATGGCTAGCGGACATTTGCCCGAGGGTTCGCTGGCAACAGAGCGCTTGACCCTTTTGGATGCAGGCAGACGCAGCTTGCACAATGAAGGTGCGGAAATGCTGCAGTCCTTGTTGGCCGGCTCATTCGCGCTAAATTTTGCTGGAGCACGATTGATTTTTGCCATAATTTCTCATCTCTTGGCCGAGGTACAAAAAACTTAGCATGTCCATTCCTGTATCCATTTTATTCGTTTGCGACGATAATTCCATTTTCTCGCCCCTTGCTGCCGCTATGGTGCGCCAGAATCTCGAAGGCAAGATCAAGACCGATAGCTGCGGATTGATAACGGATGAATTGAACCCATTCGCTTTTGGCATTGCCGAGGAGGTGGGCCTAAGCCTTATCCCCTATTTTCCAAAAACTCTGGCCCAGGTTGATGTGCGCCCATACAGCCTTTGCGTCGCATTTAGCGCCCAAGCTGCGGCTCAGGCACGCGCACAGTACCTTGATGCGGGGTTGACGCCGGCCATCGAATTTTGGCCTTTGCCTAATCCATCTTCCGTTCAAGGTAGCCGTAAAGAGGTTTTGGCGGCCTTTCGCGCCTGCCGCGAAGCCTTGAAGCAAAGAATCCAAGCGCGTTTCCCCGATCTTTGGCCTAAATACTAGCGCAGCCCTTGCCAGCCGGACGTTCTTTTGCTATGTGCATGCTCTGGTTAAAAAGAGGGAATAATGGCAAAAGAAGAGCCGATTGAGTTTATGGGCCAAGTCACCGAAATCCTGCCGAACGCAATGTATCGCGTCAAGCTGGATAACGGACACGACATTCTGGCACACGCTTCTGGAAAAATGCGCAAAAACCGTATTCGCGTCTTGCTGGACGATCGGGTGACGGTTGAAATGACGCCGTATGACCTAACCAAGGGTCGCATTACTTTCCGCCACAAGCCCGGCGGTCCGGTAACCGCATCGATCTAGCCGCCTCACGGGTTTTACGAACATTCGAATCGCCCGCTGCTGGCGTTCCAAATCAAGCTCCACCCACAGCCGCAATAGCCATCATTGTCTAGCTGGTTAAGCTTGTCGTTCAAGTTAAAACATAACAATTGACGCTGCTCGCTGTTGCCTATTTTTTCCAAAACCGGCAATTGATCAACTCGACACGCGCCCAGACGCAGGGGATCAATCCGCTCGCGCACTAAAACGGACTCGAATTGGGGCCATGGTGGCGGCAACGGGTTAACCACCCGGGCGCAAATGTACCCGCCTGTTTTCCAGATTTGTGCGACATCCGCCGCAGTCGAATCCATAGCAAAACGCATCGCCGAACAAATCCCCGTGGCACCGTTAGGCAGAGTCGGACAGAACATAAAAGCAGAACGCAAAAAACTAAACGCCCCAGGCCAGGACGTCATGCCAGCAGTAACGCCGAAACTATTGCCATAGCTTATTGGCCTTATGCATTGTGTCACTTCGCCGACCGAGCGTTTTAAATACAGCCATGGATTGCAGCTGCGAAATTTTGCGGGGCGGTTGGATTTTTTGATCTCCCGCTCGATGCCTGCTTCAGGCCGGTTGTTGCTGTGCTGATTATCGGCGGTGCGCAGCAAGTTATCGCCACGGGGAATGGACGACGAGCCCGCGGCTTGATCAAAATCCGCTTGCATGTTTTCACCCGGTAGCAAGTTAATTCCCCGTGGTGCGGAGTTGTAGGTGTCTTCACCCAAAAGATTGCCCCCGCGCACACTCGCCGCGTTTGGCAATGATGCTGCTGCCGAATTGCTTTCATTCAGCAAATTCTGCCCGATAGGCGTTGCGGTTGTGCCGGGATTCGCAGCAACGGGATTATTGGAGTTTGAGGAATTAACATCTGTCTGCGTATTGCCTGTTGGCCCCAAGGTCGTTACGCGCCCGGCAGGTTCTGCCAGGGCCGGCTGCGGCAGCGCGACATTCCCAAGTGTGGGCTCACTTGCCGATGGCTGGGGCCGGGCATCCACCACACCAATTGGTGTTGATGTATTCGTATCAACTGCAATGGCTGCGTTACTGACCTTGCCGTCTTCTTCCGATTTGCCAACAACGCTTTCCAGGTTTTCGCATTTAATCTTGGTGCTTCGTTCAACCAGCACCTGGCCCTTGGGGCAACCGGCGGGCATGGTTGCGGCTAATTCCGGTTTTGGTTTGGCACAAAGCCAATTTTGCCGGTTGTTATCCCAGGTATAAATTTCGCCAAAAGCGCAGGTAACCAAATTTTGCCGCGCCACTTGTGTTGTCTTTTGCGAGAACTCGCTCAAACTGTGCACGTCCAGCGTTATGGTCAAATCATCGCCAAAGGATTGATTAGGGGTGGTAACGGCAAGACAGGGGGTGTCGAATTGTTGATTGCGCCCTGCATCAATGACGGCAAGCGCGATTTTGCTGGGTGCTGGGTATTCCAACGCGATCGGGCGGCGCGAGGAATCCAGCGCCGTCCAATAACGGGCCATATTCACCTTGCTGCCGTAATCCCATGCACAATAACGATAAAATCTGCCACCAGCGTTTTTTTGTAAAATGCCCAGGCTGGGGGGGATAATTTCTTGTGGCTGCGCGCCATAGCTGCCCTGACTGTCGGTAGGTGCAGGCGGCTCCAGTATCCCGTCTTGATCGGCATCGCTGGCTAGACTGGCCAAGGCATCGGCGATTTGCTTTAACTGGCCTTGGCGCTCGGCTTGCATACCATGGCTTTCCCGGTCGGCGATAAGATAGAGGATCGAATAAACCAAGACAACGAGGGCGATGCCAATGGCGCTGGCTTTGAATATAAAACGCCAGTGAATTTGTTCACGCAATTTGGACCACAGGTTTTGATCAATTGGGGACATTGACGGCACTCGGATTTGTTAAAGGATTATGGTATAAACGGCGGATGTTGATCTTAGCTTCAGCTAGCCCCCGGCGGCAAGAATTATTGCGGCAAATCGGTTGCCACAAGTTTTCTATTCAGCCAGCAGCCATTGATGAAACGGCTTACGCCAAAGAACGTCCCGTGCCGTATGCCTTGCGTTTGGCTGAAACCAAGGCACAAACCATAGCGGCGCAAATGCCGCAGCGCTTTGTTTTAGCTGCAGACACTGTGGTCGCAGTCGGGCATAGGATTCTAGGCAAAGCCCAAGACACAACGATGGCAAGGGAATATTTGGAATTGTTATCGGGGCGCCAGCATCGCGTAACAACCGCAATTTGCCTTTTCCGTCCGGACGGCACGCGCGCATTGGCCGAGGTTACTACCCGCCTGCGTTTTAAACGCTTGCAGGCCCAAGAGATTGATCGCTACATCGCCGGAGATGAATGGCGCGATAAGGCCGGTGCCTATGCGATTCAGGGTTTGGCAGGCGCGTGGGTGGATAAAATGCAAGGCTGCTATTTTAATGTGGTCGGTCTACCCATCGGCAAGGTGCATCGTTGGCTGATAACAGCAGGTTTGCTGTCATGAAAACCGGATATTCTATAATTTATGCCGTAAAAGACGGGCAAAGGCTTTGTGCGCTGCTTTATGAAAACAAGCTATGGCATTTATCGGTCGAGCCACAGGCGGGCACGCCATTTGGTTATGGCGCGATTGTCCGCGCAAAAATTTTACAGCCCTTGGCCGGTAATCAATTTTTGGCGGATATTGGCGATAGCCAGCCAGCATTGTTGGAATCGCCACAGAAAATGCCCATGGCTATTGGGGCTTCGCTAATCGCTCAAATCAAACGTCCGCCGCAACTTAAAAAGGGTGCGGCCGTTACGACCGATTTGCGTTGGCCCTTGCGCTCTGGCACTTATCATTTTGGGGCAATGAATGGGTCTTGGCAAAGCGACACGTCCCGCCCCGAGCCTGAAGGAATTTCGGCAAAGGCCAGTGCATGCATCGCGAAGGGCCAAGCCATGACCCAACCAGGAATGGTCACGCCCTTGTTATCGGAGGCGCAGCAGATATTACTGGCCTTACCAGGATTGGATAAGGTGTATTGCGCTGATTTGGCGTCGCGCCAAGATTGGTTGCAGCAAATAGAATCGTATCCCGATTTATTGGCTACGGACCATACCATAGCCCCTGTCAATGAATTCAACCATATCGGGGATTGGCAGGAACAATGGCATGCCGCCACCATGTCCGATTATCGGCATAGCAGTGGCTGTAAGCTGTATTTTGAATCGGCGCACACCTTGGCGTTGGTGGATGTCGATCAGGCAGGCCAGGCGATAGCGCATGTTACGGCCAATGCCGCGCTAGTGCCAGAAATAGCACGCTTGATCGCGGTTAAAAACTTTAGCGGCATCGTGCTGGTCGATTTCTTGAAAATGAGCAGGCCCGCCGAACGGCAACAAATTAGCGATTTGATGCAGGAATGGTTGAGCCGGAGCGTATTGGGCGGAAGAGTGTTCGGCTTTACCGCGACGGGATTGTTGGAACTGACGCGGCCGAGGCGCTTTGGTGCTTTGCCGCCATGTACTATGTGGTTTGGACGGAGTTAGCTTATGTCCCGCCGATGTCCGCAATGCGGAAAACCACTGACGTCCCCAGACGCCAAGCCGCCCTTTTGTTCGTTACGCTGTGCCGATCTGGATTTGGCGCGATGGTTCAACGAATCGTATCGGATTCCGGCAGAAGCCGTCGATGACGAGAAGCAAGAGAAATCAGACGAAAATATCTAGCTGGCGCGGCGGGTGGCGTTATCGGTTTTTTCGGTATAATTCAAAACCGGGCGGCTCGGGCCAAGCCCGCTGCCCAATTTAGGCATTTCCAGGTTTTCGTTGGCCGGCCACATATTGATATCTTCAATTTGATCGCGATTTTGCTTGCGGCGGACCAAAGTAAAGCCCAATCCCATCAGGGCGGCATACAAGCCCGCATAAATTAACAATTCAGCAAAAGACATCCTTATTCTCCCTGTTTGGAATTTCCTAGCACAAATCCCGACTGTATTCAACACAAATATCCGTAAAGATAACAAACAAATGAGATTCATGTTTTTGACACCCGTGCATAACAGGCGTAAGCACTGGACAGAGCGTATTTTTTTGATTACAAAGCCGTCTGTTGTTGCCCGGGTAGCTCAGTGGTAGAGCAGCGGACTGAAAATCCGCGTGTCGCTGGTTCAATCCCGGCCCCGGGCACCATAGTATTTGGCAATCACATGGATGTTTACGGTCTTGCGCCCTATGGCCCGGCCCCGGGCACCACAGTTTTTGTCAATCACATTGATCTTAACGGGTTGGGCGCAGTTTCAGGCAATGCGCATTACGCTTGCCCAATGCCAGCTTCGATCTTACGAATTGCGCTTGTCAAACTATCCAGATTGATGGGTTTAGACACATACCCGTTCATGCCCGCACTAATGTATTGCTCGGCATCCCCGGCCATGGCGTTGGCGGTGATCGCTAATATTGGTACGCGGGACAAATCGGCATTATTTAGGGCGCGGATGGCCTTGGTTGCTTCGACACCATCCATTTCCGGCATTTGAATATCCATCAAAACTAGATCATAAGTTTTACGTTGAAGCATCTCGACAGCTTCCCGGCCGTTATTGGCGATATCAACCGCGTAGCCAATTTTCTTGAGCATCGCGGTGATGACCATTTGATTGACCTTGTTATCCTCGGCTACCAAGATACGCAAAGAATTATTGCTCGCTGGGGCCGCCTCTGCCAGGACCGTCTCTTCCATGCGCAGCAAGTCCCGACTCGTGCCCGAGTTGGCGGGCAGCGCGATCGGCAATTCAAACCAAAAATCGCTACCTTGGCCAGGGGCGCTGCTGAAACCTATTTCGCCGCCCATTAATTCCACAAGCTGTTTGGAAATAGACAAACCCAGCCCAGTACCGCCATAACGGCGTTGAATGGTTTGATCGCTCTGGCTAAAACGTTTGAATAAAAGGCTCTGGCCCTCGGCGTCGATACCAATACCGGTATCGATGACGTTAAAACGTAATCTAGCCGCATGCTGTCCAGAACGGGGCTTGTAGCTGATTTTAATTGTGATCCCGCCACTCTCCGTAAACTTGATAGCATTCCCAACCAAGTTGAACAGGATTTGTTGTACCCGCGTGGCGTCGCCGATAATTTCCGGGGGGCAATCGCTGGCAATTTCTTTTTTTAAATATAGCCGAGCGTTGGCTATAGCCGGTTGTAACAGATCGATGACGCGGTCCAACATCGCATCCACCCGTAGCGGCAAAAATTCGATCTTTAATTTTTTTGCTTCCAGTTTTGAATAATCCAGCACATCGTTGATTATGGTCAATAATGATTGTGCCGAATGCTTTAATGTTGCGACATAGTTGCGCTGTTCGGGCGGCAACTGCGCTGCCAGCAAAAGATCGGCAATGCCAATAATGCCACTCATCGGGGTGCGGATTTCATGGCTGATAGTGGCCAGAAAATCGGACTTGGCCTGATTGGCGCGGTCAGCCACTTCTTTGGCGGCGCTTAACTGCGCCGACTGCTCTTGATATGCGGTTACATCTTGGTGCAGCGTGACGGTATAATCATTAAAAGTGCGGCGGTCAAACACGCGGATCCAGCGGCCGTTAAACTTATACTCTTCCTCTAACTTGGTTTGCCGCTGGTGCTGATCGTAGCGCGCTTTGGCCCAATCCTCTGGCGTCTGCCCGGGATTTAGTTCTATTCCCCCCGTCGCTTTGTAGCGGATGATATCCAGATACGGGGTGCCTGGCGCCAGCAAATGGCGTGGCAGATTGAAGATACGTGCAAAAGTGGTATTGGCTAATACCAGCCGGTCCTGCTCGTCATTGATCACAAAGCCGCTGTCGATGCTTTCGATGGCGTCTATTAAAAGCTGGCGGTCTTTTTTCTGCTTTTCGATCGCTGCTCTGGACTCGGTAATATCGGTATTAAAGCCGGTCATGCGCAACGGTTTGCCTGCGGCATCAAAAGCGCATTTGCCCCGGCCCAGAAACCAGCGCCACTCGCCGTTGCGGTGGCGCAGTCGATGTTCACAAGTATACACTTCGGTTTTCCCGGCCAGATGATCGTCTATCGTCGCTTTGACCATCGCCAGGTCATCCGGATGCAAACGATCTTGCCAAGTGCTGTATTCATTCGACAATTCATGGTCCGCATAGCCCAATTGTTCTTTCCAACGCGGTGAGAAATAAACCGCATTGCTGGTTAGGTCCCAATCCCACAATCCATCGTTGCTGCCCTTGATCGCCAGCTCGAAGCGCTGGGTCGTGATATGCAATTTGTTTTCTATTTCTTTGCGATGTCGCAAATCGTGCAGCGTTACCAAAAAAAGCTTCTTTTGATCCAGATTGACGCTGCGAATGGATAAATCGCACGGCACGATTTTGCCGTCTTTGCCCATATAGCCCCATTCTTGGTGGTGGGCTTGGGCATTCTCGGCATGTTTTAACAATTCGCTTAACTCGTATTTTTCATCATTGGCTGGAAAAAACTGCGCGGCCGGATTTTCCAAAAGCCGAAATTTGTCCAGCCGCCCAGCCATTTGGACGGCGGTTCGGTTGCAATCGGCAATTGTACCGTCCTTGGCCAGCA
>CANGQU010000016.1 GCA_947456345.1 Alphaproteobacteria bacterium
CAGCGCCGCAACGGTGCCATTGCCGCGCTAAGTCCGAGGCGGCTAGCGGTCGGCCTCGGATGTAACCCATTTGAGGGACGGCGATGGCGTTGCCGCCACCGCCGCCTTGTCCTATGGTCGAGGGTTGGAACAACAACCCACAGGACAAAACATGGACATGGATAAAAAACTGGCCGAGCTTTTGCGCACGATAAAAAATATCGAAACCAAATTGGATAAAATGGAGCATAAGCTGCAACATATTCAAACCCTATGCTCGAGGATAAAATCGTAAATCGCCGCCGCCTGAGCCAACACCGAATTCATTACGATAGGGTTTAATAAGAATTGGATTTTTGGTTCATGAGTGACGCTGGCTAAATACGTATCCACCGCCGATTCCAATGCGCGCCGCGCCAAGAACGGGGCCGGACGCTGGGCGATAAACGCGGCTAATCCGGCGGCGCATGGAATGATTGGCTGCCGCAACCGCTCGGCCAGCAACACGGCCTGATACCGGTGCCAGGCATTGGCAGCGGTGGGATCAAGCACGCTGCTAAATTCGGCGTCGATTACGGCAATTTGGTCGGCACTCAATTCGCTCATTTGTCCCCCCTTTGGGGTAATGGCGATATTTCCGCTTTTAGGCTATATCTGTTGCCTTGGTGGGGATTATTGCGGTGGCGCATGGTCACCCCCGGTGGGATAGAAGAAGTCATTTGGAGTGACTTGTCCTCCACTGGCTTGAAAATATTCGCGCATAAATTTTTGTGTTGGACGCCGCTCACCGTTAGCGTGTTTGCGCACCGTCTCATGCACTAAACCGCGCTCACGAGCGAACTCGGCACATGTTTTTTTATTTTTTGCTAACCAATCGTATAGTTTCATACTCATATCCCAACATATTGTTGGATAATAGTCAACAAAATATCAAACATATTGTTGGTTTACTCAAATTATTTGTTGATTCAAATACATAACTTATGAAATCCACAACCAACAAAATTAGAGAAATTCGAAAAGCCAAGGGTTTAAGCCAGCAACAGCTGGCCGACCTAGTTGGAACAAGTAATCAACAAATATCTTTTCTTGAGAACGGGGAGCGCCAATTAAATTTGGATTGGATCGAAAGGCTATCCAAAGTCCTGGGAGCCTCAGTGTCGGAAATAATCGGTGAAAAGGAATTTACTGCCCAGCGAATCTCTCAAACCGAAATCCATCCTGTCACCATTCCTGTGGCCTCATCGACACAAGCCACCCCGCGTGACTTCCCCTTGATGGGTTATGCCCAGGCGGTGGATGCGGATTCGATCCCAACCGCCCTGGAAAAACGGCCGATCAAGTTATTGGAACGCCCGCCGCAGTTTTTCGGCGTCGATGATGGTTTTGCCGTGATCGTGGCGGGGGCGGCCATGTCGCCGCGCTTTGAAAACAAAGATTTGCTGTACATCAACCCGCGCCTGATGGCGGCGGTGGATGACGATGTGCTGATTGAAATGAACGATGGCGGCATCGCCCTGCGCCGGATTATGGCGATTGATGCCAATGGCGTGACCCTGCGCCAATACCAGCCCAAAAAAGATACTAAATTCTTGAAAACCCAATACCGCCGCTTGATGCGCGTGGTGATGGTGGCGAGGGAGTAATGACGCAAAAGCGTGTAATTTGTTACGTGGACGGGTTTAATTTATACCACGCGATCGACAATCTCAATAAACCGCACCTAAAATGGCTTGATCTTCGGTCTTTGGTCGAAAAAAATTACGTTAACAGCCATGCGGAAAAACTTGTGGCGATCAAGTATTTCTCGGCACTGGCAACCCACCGCCCATCCGTTGGTCGGCATAGAACTTACATCCGCGCCATACAATCAACCGGCGTAGAAGTTATATTGGGCAAATTCGGCACCGATCCAAAGTTATGCCGCCGCTGTAATTATAATTGGGATGAAAGACGAGAGAAAAAATCCGATGTTCGTTTGGCTTGCACTATGGTGGTTGACGCATACACCGATCAAATGGATACGGCTATCTTAATCTCAAATGATACCGATTTTGTTCCACCTATAGAAGTTTTGTGCGGGTTACCTAATCCAAAAACGGTGCGCGCCTTGGTTCCACCAGGCATGAATATAAACATGGATCTGTCAAATGCCGCCGACACAAATAATCCAAGCGCCCAGATCACTAGGGATATTCTGGAACAAAACTTATTTAACAGAATTTTGCGCGACGAGTTCAAAAAAATAATACGTAGGCCGCCGGAATACGATCCACCAAAATAAAGACCCCACGACCTTGCGACCGTGGGGATACGGATCCTCGCCAATTCTTTCAGTGGGTTGGGTGTCCGCGGGTATGCTTAGAATTCTAAACACATTTTATGAAAATCATACTAACCAAAAATGGTTATACTTGATCATTACACAATCAAAACATATTGTCAAGTAGTGGCCAGCATAAAAGCGCTACAAAGCCCATAAAACGGGCATTATACTACGGGTAACTTTATTGCTAGCACTAAACATTATGCTCCCACGGCCCGGCGGGGGCTGCGGGTTTAGCGGGTTCTGGCGGCTTGGCTTCCACCGCAGCGGGCGATAAATCGGCCTTATTATACAATACCCTTCCAGGCTTCAGAAGCGGGGGTTGCCGCTTGGCGATTTAACAAATCATCCAAAAATTTCTGTGGATTATCTATAATTTCGCCACTACCCAAATCAGTGATGCTTAAAATCCGATCGGTTTTAAACCAACGCTTGGCATCGGCTTTGTGGCAATGGGCATCAATATACATATCGTTATCCGGCTGGCGGTACAGAGCGCGTGGCGTTATGTCACGCTCGGCAGGCTTCTTGTTAGCTCCGTCATATAAAATGCGCCAATCATTTTTAAAATCGGTAAAAATACGCTCACCCGGATCGAAGTCCCTTTCAACACTATGTTTTTCGCCGTTACTTAAGTGCCGAATAGCAAGATCAATTCGGTCATTTGCCCCCTCTATTATTTCTCGCAAAAAGTCGCTCTTATCGGCCCGGCTAAGCCTTTTGTAGTGCTTAATAACCCCATCAATATGGGTGGTGTAATCAAATTCATCGTCAAAATCATAGCTGTTAGGATTTTGCGTTTCACGCACCATCGCATTAAACCCGGCGTCCTTAGCAGCATTTAAAAGCAGGACTCCTGCCTGCGCTTCACCCACCGTTTTCAAGTGCTGCAAAAAATCCGCATAAGGATTTCTCGGCCGTGCGGGCCACATCTTGGTCAAAAGCCACAATAAGGTTGCCGTGGCAAAGCCTATAAAGAAAAACATATTCAGCCTCCAAATCCTTTGCTGATTTTAGGCCTCCCCGACCTGCAAATCTACATACCCCCGTCTTTACTAACAAATAATTGAAAATCAATGAAAATAAAATCCAACATTTTGTTGATTTATTGATTGACATTTATCCAACAATATGTTGGAATAGCCTTCAATCAATTGAGGTTATCATGAAACATAAAAACACCGACGAAAAATACCGCGACCTCCTTGCCGCTGTGCAGGGCTATTTGGATCAAGGCCCAGCGGTGTATGGCCCGCTGACTCCAGCAGTTATACAACATTTAAAAACCATGGCGAATCACGCGGCGGCACCAACCGCGATAATAGGTGTGTCATGCGCCGCATAATGCACCGCGTGATTATGTTTTTGCACCTGGGTGGGTTGCTGCGCGCCTGGCGCGCCGAGAGCACCCACCGCCACACCACCGCCCGCATCCCGCATTTCGCCCGTGTGGTACAATCCGGCGCCATCACCACAGGTTCCCGCCATGCGTAAATTGACCCGTACCATCCCATCCGCCACCGCCATGGTTTTCGCCACCCTCGTTTTTTTCGTCGCCGGCTGTGTCAGTACCGCCGCCCCGCAAACCGTCCAAATTACCGACGGCGACACTATCGTGCTGGGAAAAAATACCTACCGCCTGTGGGGCATGGACGCGCCGGAATTGGCCCAAGTCTGCACGCGCAAAAACGGCAAGCTGTGGGCATGCGGTAAAACCGCGCAGCGGGAATTATCTGCGCTGATTGCGGACAAGCCCGTGCAATGCCACCCCATCGCCACCGATGTGTACCACCGCAAAATCGCCAAATGCTATGCCGGCGGCACCGATCTGGCCCAGGCCATGATCGAATCCGGTCATGCCATCGCGCTCGCCACCGCCTATCAAAAACACGAATCCACCGCCCGCAACGCCAAACGCGGCATTTGGCAAGGCAAATTCACCACGCCGCGCGATTGGCGCGCCAATCACCCCAAACGGGGATTGCGCGATGAATAGCGACAGCGCCACCGCCGTGCGGCTTATAACCCACCGCCAATCCCAAGTATGGGGGTTATTGGCCCGGGGCTTGACCGATAAACAAATCGCCCGCGATTTGCGCATCGCACCCACCACCGCCAGCACCCACCGCAAGCGGTTGTACAAAACCATTGGCTGCGCCAACCGCGTGCTGGTCGCCAAACTGTGGCACACGCCCGAGGTGATTTGATGAATACCATCCTGATCCTGTTGGCCATCCCCACCGCCGTGGTAATTGCCATTTTTGTGTTGCCGTGGGTGTTTTTGGCGCTCACGTATACCGTATCGGTGGCGGTGTTGATTGTAACCATGCTGTTGGCCCCATTCGCGCAGTTATGGCGGGGGCGGTGATGATCATCAAACGCACCGAAGTGCTGCGCAAAAACAAAATCCGTTTCACCCTCACCGATGCGGAATGTCAGCGCCTGGGCTTGCATGCTGGCCTAGCCGGGCGGCCGCTGCAATTCCACTTGGCCGCAACCTTGACCGGCATGGATGTCGATCAAAACCAAATTACCATCAACGAAATTTCGATTGTGGGGGGATGAACATGACCCAATCTTTCCCGCTGCATTGGCCGCTGCACAAACCGCGCACGCAAAAACGCAACACCTCGCAATTTTGGACGACCATGGGCAAATCGATTGCCACCATCAAGGCCGAGATCGAACGGCTGGGCGGCAGTAATTTAATCATCTCGACCAATATCCCCGTCCGCCGCGACGGCTTGCCCTATGCCAACCCGGGCCGCATCGATGATCCGGGCGTGGCGGTCTATTTCGATTATCGCGGCCAGCAATTTTGTTTTGCCAACGACAAATACGACAAAATCGAATGCAATTTGCAGGGTATCGCCAAAACGATCGAGGCGCTGCGCGGCATTGCCCGCTGGGGCACCGGCGACATGATGCAAGCGGCATTTACCGGGTTTCAGGCTTTGCCAGCACCTGGCCAGACGCCAAAACGCCGCTGGCAGGATGTGTTGCAAGCCACCGATTTGCCCACCGCCGAGCGGCATTTCCGCAACCTGGCGCGTACCCACCACCCGGATTTTGGCGGCCTGCCCGACGTAATGGCCGAATTGAATCAGGCCATAGCCGACGCCCGCAACGAAGCGAGGGCGGCATGAGCCATAATTCGCAGAAAATTATTTGGGTTAAAGGTGCCAGTGTTGGGAAATCAGAACAGATACTAACCATTGCGCCACTACTGCAATCTCGTCAATGCAAAATGGGGGAAAATTTTATGAAGCGAATTTGGGGAATAAGGCACATTAGATTCTTATATCACTCGATTCGACTGGAGAGACATCTAGCGCGGTGCCGATCTGTGGGGTTTGGATTTTTTCCCCAGAAACAGGACATAGATTTTTTAGAAGATGTTTTAAAAGGCAAGCGGTAAGCATGACCAAAGAACTCCCGATAATTTTCTCCGGCCCGATGGTGCGCGCGATATTGGACGGCCGCAAAACACAGACGCGGCGGATTGTGAAAGATGTCGATAACGGCGTTACCACTACCGTTGAAAAAAACGATGCGTGGCCGCTTTACGCTTCCGATCCATACGGTCAATGGCATCCGCGTCCACGCCCCGCAGCAGCCCGAACGAGAACAGGACCAAGAAAGCCACGCCGTCGCAGCTGGCGGGCGAACATGGCCAATATCTGGCGGTGCAAGCCATTGGTGCGACGATTCAGAATGGATCGAATGCACCGACGGCAAATGGCGGCTCGTTAAATCCGGCCTTCCCTTGCTGGCTAATGGGGTATCCAACCGCGTGGGAAAGCTGCGCGGATATGGTAACGCGATCGTCCCGCAAGTCGCGGCCCAATTCGTAGCAGCATTTATGGAGATAGCATGACCAAACACAACTACATAGCTGGCAAGGCTTATAAGATGGAAATCGGAGAGAAAGCCGTTTTTGTTGGTGAGAATGCTTTTAATCCTACATACCCATTAGTGTTTGCACACGAACTAGATAAGGGGAAGATATACCCTTATACTATAGATGGTAAATTTTACTTTGACGGTAGACCGAGCAATTGGAACATCATTGGCGAGTGGCCTCCAGAGCCTAAGAAGGTGAAGGGGTGGGTGAATGTTTATAAAGGACAAGATTATAGTGCCGCTGTCATTTTTGATTCAAAAGAAAAAGCTGATAAACAAAGGCATGTTCCTAACCGCATCGCATGCATACCAATCGAATTTACAGAGGGGGAGGGGCTATAAATGACCGAACAGAAACCAATAGCTGGAACATACGCAATCAAAAGACCGGATTTGGAAACCATCATAAAATGGGAAAATGAAATTGCGGCGGTGGCAATTGCCGAGCGTCCGGTATTTTTTACTCTGCCAGTTGGATTTGAAATTGCCATCATACCCCCGTTTTCTGGCGCAACGGGTAGATTTTTGATTCGCAAGACGGGTGGTGGTGATGATTATATCAGCGTATTCATCGACCATCACGACATGCTGGGCTATTTTGGGGAACCTTATTTTGAAGCGTGGCCCATTGCCGGCGATATTCAACGCTGGCCACTAAATCAGAGCGAGGAGATGATAGCCGCTGTTGTGAAAGAATTATCAGGAGATGCCAGTGACTAACACCCCTCAAAACCATTCTGGTGACCCCAACAAAATGGTCATACAATCAAACCATATTCCCGACGCTGGCGAAATGGTCGAACGGACAGAAAGGTGAGCGATGCAAAATAACGATGACCCAATTTTGCGCCCTAAAGATGCCGCCGATTATTTGGGTTTGTCCAAAGGCACGCTGTATAAACTGGTCAGGGGTGGCGAACTGCCCAAGCCGATTAGTGTTTGGGGAAGGGTGACCGGCATTCGCCGCTCGCATTTGAATGCGTTTTTAGAACGGCGCGCCGATCCACGCACCCACCGCGTCAAGCCTTTGTCAGCGCATCGAGATAATCCGCATAATCCTGCATTAACGTAACCCGCTGCGGCAAATATTCCGCACGATTATAGGCCGCGCGCACCTTGTTGCGGGGCTTGTGCCCCAATTGCCTTTCGATAACATCGGCGTTATACCCCTGTTCATTTAGCGCGGTCGAGGCAAAGGCCCGGAACCCATGCGCCACCAACCGCCCATGATACCCGCAAATTTTAATGATTTTGTTCAGCGTCGCATCGGAAATAGCCCGCCGCCAATTCGACACGGACGGGAAAACAAAATCCGAATTGCCGCGCGTTTTTCGCAAATCGGCCAGAATCGCCAACACCTGCCGCGATAACGGCACATGATGCGCATCGCCCATTTTGTTGATTTCCGGCGGGATGACCCAGATTTTATTTTTAAAATCGAAATCCTGCCACCGCGCTTGACGCATTTCGCCCGGGCGGACAAAGGTATAGGCCAACAGCATGATCGCGTGTTTGTTGGGGGATTTTATGGCCAACAGCCGGTGCCAGAATTCGCCGAATTCATCGGGTTTTAGGGTAGGGTAATTTTTGGCCTTGCGAGATTGCAGCGCCCCGCGCAAATCGGCGATGGGGTTATGGCTGATCCGGCCGGTGATAACGGCATAGGTGAATACCTGGCGGCATATTTGCGTGACCCGGTGGGCCATGTCGATAGCGCCGCGCTGTTCGATCCGGCGGACGCAGTTTAAGAACGCCACCGCCGTTATATCGGCAATTGGTGCCTTGCCCAGCACCGGAAAAACATTGGGCAACATCCGCAGCATGACTTTGTTGGCATGTGATTTCGACCATTTGGTCGCGTTTAAATTATACCATTCGCGCGCCACCGCCTCGAAGGTGTTGTCGTTAATAAAGGCCGCGTGCTGTTTTTGGTTTTTCTTGAAAACGCCGGGATCGGTGCCTTGCTGCAATTGCCGCTTGGCTTGCATGACCGCATCCCGGGCCATTTGCAGGGTCACCAAGGGGTAAACGCCCAGGGCTAGGGTTTTCTGCTTGCCAACAAAAAGGTAATTCAGGCGCCAGTATTTTCCGCCCTTGGGCACAACATAGAGATACAAACCCTTGCCGTCAGAAATTTTGTACGGCTTGGCTTTTGGCTTGGCGTTATTGATTTTGGCCTGGGTTAAAAGTACCATAATAAATACCATAACATTTGCGTTATGGTCATGTACCACGGTGCACTGTGGTGAACAATAGATTCGATTTTAATGGCGGAAAATAAGGGTTTTAGTTTACCCAGTGAACTGTCGTGCACTACGGTGCACATAGGAAATGGTGGCTGAGAGAGGAATCGAACCTCCGACCAAGGGCTTATGAGTCCCCTGCTCTACCGCTGAGCTACCCAGCCACACCACACTAACCGACTGCGCCGCTTGTCCCCCGAAGCTTTAGCGAAGGGGGAAGCTACCCAGCCACACAACACATTATGTGCTTATTATGGGTTTCAGGTATCAGGTTTGGCGGCAAAAATCAACCCCTGCCTAAATTGCGGTATGGCGCGGTTTAAGCCTGTGCTAGCGTTGGATCTATGACCCAATCGAATGCCAAATCCCCCTCTCCCGCGCTCAATGAAGATCAATTTGACTTGGAAATATCCAAGGCCGAGGGAATAATCGCCGCCGCCTGCGCCAACAGCCAACGCAGTTTTTTTCACTGCAACGGCCTGATGACCTATAACCGCAATCTCAGTTTCGGCTTGGATACCAGGTTTATGCAGCTGGCTGGCAAGCACGCCGCGCTGTTCGATACGCCTAATTGGCACTGGAATTTGCATGTGGCGTTGTGGGCGGCAAAAACGGCGTTGCACCTGCCCGGCGATTTTATCGAATTGGGCGTGTTTCGCGGCCTGACTACCGGTTTTATCGCCGATTATCTGGAATGGCAGAAAATTCCCAAAACCTGGTATTTATTCGACCTATTTGGAAAATTCGATCAATCGCAAGCCAATGAAAGCTGGCAAGTTACTTATTACGATCAATTCGATCCGGGCACTTGGGAAGCGCAAGTGCGCCAACGTTTCGCTCCCTATTC
>CANGQU010000017.1 GCA_947456345.1 Alphaproteobacteria bacterium
CCGCCGAGGGACGGGGCCTGTGCGGTGGCTACTTTGATCGCGGTTTCCAATTGTTCGGATTGCTGAAAATAATGCGCGACGCAATCGACCAAGGTACGGCCAGTCAATTCGACGATGCCTTGATAGCGTTCGGTGTGCTCCCCCTGATCGACGGTTAACGCCAAATAGCCTTGGCCCATCAAGCGCGGCAGGGACAATTCCCCGGAATTTTCGGCTAAAAGTGCGCTCATCGCCTCCGCATCATAGCTGCAATAACTGCGCAGGTGCCCGGCGCTGGTCATATCACTGACCAAAAAACTGACTGCGCCGTCGGTTTTGGTTTGAAGCGTGAAAATACCATCGAATTTCAGTGCCTGGGCCAAGGCCGCCGTCACCGCGAGGCTCTCGCCGACCAAGCGCGCGATCGGCGGCGGATAATCATGCTGGCGGACGATCGTGTCGGCCACGGTGCTAAGGCGCACCAAACGCCCCCTGATTTGCAAGGACTCGATCTGAAACGGCAGCACGAAATCGTCGCTGTTCGGCATGCCGGAAAAATTGATTTCTGGATCTAGGCTCACGCGGCGCCCACGCTCGCTGCCCGCTCCCGCCAAGAATGTGCGGCGGTACGGATTTTTTCCAAAGCCAAATCGATCTCGGCTGGCTTAACGATCAAGGGCGGCACGAGGCGCAGACAATTATCGCCGCCCTGGGTCGATAGCAGGCCGTGTTCGCGCAGCACGGGCACGAAATCGGTATTGGTGATTTTGCATTGTATGCCGGTCAACAGGCCACGGCCGCGATGTTCAACGATGATATCGGGAAATTCCGCCGCCAATTGTTTTAACCCTGCGCCAAAGCGCGTGCCGCAATTTTGCACATTTTGTAAAAACTCATCGGTCGCTAAAATATCCAACACCGCATTAGCCACAGCGCAAACCAGCGGATTGCCGCCAAAGGTGGTGCCGTGCACCCCCGCCGTCATGCCCAAAGCGGCTTGTTTGGTCGAGAGGCAGACGCCGATGGGGATGCCGCCGCCCAAACCCTTGGCAAAGGTGATGACATCCGGCTTCACCCCGCCGCACCAGCTGTGCGAACAGAATTTGCCGGTGCGGCCGATACCACATTGCACTTGATCGAAAATCAGTAACAAACCATGGCGGTCGCACAGCGCGCGCAAGCCCAAAAGATATTCATCGCTGGCAACGCGCAGGCCGCCTTCGCCCTGCACGGGTTCAATGATGATGGCGGCGGTGGTGGGGCCGATGGCTTGCGCCATCGCTGCAAGATCGCCATAGGCAACTTGGTCAAAGCCATCGACTTTGGGGTAAAAACCCTTGAGGTATTTTTCCTGGCCCGTTGCCGCCAGTGCGGCCATGGTGCGGCCATGGAATGCTTGTTCAACCGAAATAATACGATACCGCTCGGGCTGGCCGGAATCATCGAAATATTTACGGACCAATTTAAACGCGGCTTCGTTCGCCTCGGCCCCCGAATTACAAAAATACGCCATATCCATGCCCGTAAGCCGCGTCAGGCGTTCGGCCAAGCGTTCTTGTTCGGGAATGCGGAAATGGTTCGAGCAGTGCCATAATTTCCCCGCCTGCGCGCGCAAGGTTTCAACCAAATACGGGTGGCAATGGCCCAACGAACACACCGCGATCCCGGCCAGGAAGTCCAAATATTTCTTGCCGTCCAGCCCGTATAGATACACCCCCTCGCCATGGCTGAACGCCAAATTGGCGCGCCTTGCCAAGGGCATCAGGGCGGAAGTCATGGGTTGGGCCAGGGAAAAAGAATCGGTCATGGTTTTATAATTTAAAATATTCTAGGATAGGCGCATGGCAAAAGCCAGTCCCAATCGCGCCGCATCCACAAGGTCCGGCCCGCGCCCCATACGCGCTATCACGGCGGAATACCTCAATAACGTCGCGCTTTATTATTTGGGCCGCTATGCGGCGACCGAGCATAGCTTGCGCCAGGTGTTACACCGCCGCCTGCGCCGCAACCAGGCGTTAAAAGATACTGCCGCCCTGGCGCTGGTGGAAACGGTAATCGCCAAGGCGCGGGATTTGCATCTATTCAATGACGCCCAATTCGCCCACAGCAAAACCCAAAGCCTGAACCGGGCGGGCAAATCGCGGCGGGTCATTATGGGCAAATTGCAGCAAAAAGGCGTCGCCCCCGCCCTGATCGCCGCTGCCTGGGAAACGCAAGCGGCCAGTGGGGATGATCCCGAATACGCTGCGGCTTTGCGTTTTGCCCAGCGCAAAAAACTGGGTCCTTATGGGCAGGCGGGCCAAGGCGATTACAAAAAGCAGATCCAGCAATTCGCGCGTGCGGGATTTTCCTATGCGCTGGCCAAACAAGTTTTGCAAATACCCAAAGGGGAGGACGATGACGATTATACAGCCGGCAGCGCATTGGATTGACCATAGCGCAATTTCGCCCGCGAGCTTGGCGCTATGGCGCGAATCGGCCCAAGGCGGCGGGGAAAAATTTTGGGCAGAAATGGCGCGGGTTTTGGACTGGGTGCGTTTTCCAACCCATATCAAAAACGTCGATTTTGCGGATCAGGCGCGTATCCGCTGGTACGAAGATGGCACGCTAAACGCGTCTTATAATTGTATTGACCGCCACGCCCAGCTGCATCCCGAGCGCGTGGCAATTATCTGGCAGGGCGACGATCCCGCGCAATTCCAACACGTTACCTATGCGCAATTATTGGCCGAAGTGTCGCGCCTGGCCAATGCTTTGCTGGCGCTGGGTGTCACACGTGGCGAGCGCGTGGTGATTTACCTGCCGATGATTCCGCAAGCGGCATTTGCGATGCTGGCCTGCGCCCGCATCGGCGCGGTGCATTCGGTCGTCTTTGCCGGATTTTCCGCCGACGCTTTGCAAAGCCGGATTTTGGATTGCGCGGCGGTGGCGGTCATTACCGCCGATTATGCCGTGCGCGGGGGCAAGCACATCGCCCTCAAAGCCAATGTCGATCAAGCGGTAACGCAATGCCCAGGCGTTAAAAACATCCTGGTCGTGCGCCGCACTGGCGGCGATGTTTCCATGCAAGATGGACGTGATATTTGGTATGACGATTTGGTACCAAAGCAATCGGCCATCTGCCCGCCCACAGTGATGGGGGCGGAAGATCCGTTGTTTATTCTCTATACCTCGGGTTCAACCGGCAAGCCCAAAGGGGTGTTGCATAGCACGGGCGGGTATTTGGCGTATGCGGCGTGGACGCATGCGGCTGTGTTTGATTACCGGCCAGGCGAAATTTATTGGTGCACGGCCGATATCGGCTGGGTGACGGGGCATAGTTACATCGTCTATGGCCCGCTAGCCAATGGTGCGACTACTATGATGTTCGAAGGGGTGCCGAATTATCCCGATGCCTCGCGCTTCTGGCAGGAAATCGACAAGCACCAGGTGAATATTTTCTACACCGCCCCCACGGCGATCCGCGCCCTGATGCGCGAGGGGGATGGGCCGCTTGCCACCACCACCCGCCAATCGTTGCGCTTACTGGGCTCTGTGGGCGAGCCGATTAATCCTGAAGCCTGGTTATGGTATTACCGCGCGGTCGGGCGGGAACGTTGTGCGGTCATCGATACCTGGTGGCAGACGGAAACGGGCGGGATTTTAATCGCTCCGCTTGCGGCGCATACGGCATTAAAGCCCGGTTCGGCCACTTTGCCCTTGCCGGGCATTAGCCCCGAATTGGTCGATGCCAACGGCAATACGATACATGGCGAAGGGGAGGGGAATTTGCTCCTTGTCGATTCATGGCCGGGCCAGGCGCGGACCTTGTATGGCGATCATGCGCGGTTTATCGAAACCTATTTCAAACCCTATCCCGGCAAATATTTCACCGGCGATGGCTGCCGCCGCGATGCGGATGGATATTATTGGATCACAGGGCGCGTGGATGATGTGATCAATGTCGCCGGGCACCGTTTGGGCACGGCGGAAATTGAAAGCGCCTTTGTTGCCCATCCGGCCGTGGCCGAGGCGGCGGTCGTGGGCTGTCCGCACGCCATCAAAGGCCAGGGGATTTACGCCTATGTGACGCTGAAAAACGGTGTGGCGCCGAGCGAGGAGCTGCGGGCTGAATTGACGCAGTGGGTGCGGCAAAAAATATCCCCCATCGCCACCCCCGATTATTTGCAATTCGCACCCGGCCTGCCCAAAACCCGTTCGGGCAAAATCATGCGGCGGATTTTGCGCAAAATTGCCGAGGATGAAACCGGCAATCTGGGCGATATCTCTACCTTGGCCGAGCCCTTGGTGGTACAAGAGCTGATCGGAAACCGCCGTTTTCGCCAAAGCGGCCAAAGGAATAATGTATGACCACTGCTAGCGACGTAAAACCCCAATTGCTCAAGGCGCGGATCGGCCACACGCGGATTTTTGCCGCCCTGGTCTTGGCGATATTACTGGTCACGGGGCCGCAATATCAATTTCCGGCGGTGGCTTGGTGGCTGGGTTATGGGTTGCTGATTGCGGCGATGTTGGGTCGGGCGTTGTGCACGCTATTTATTGGTGGGCGCAAAAACACGGAAATATTGGCGATTGGGCCGTATGCGGTGGTGCGCAACCCGCTTTATGTCGCCAGCTTTTTGGGCGTGCTGGGCCTGGGTCTGGCATGGGGCATGATCACCGTGCTGGCGGTTTTGGTGCTGGCTTTTGTTTTGTATTACCAAAAGGTAGTGGCGCGCGAAGAAGGATTTTTGCGCGACCGATTCGGTGCGGCGTTCGACGCCTATTGCGCCAAAACACCGCGCTGGTGGCCCGATTGGTCGTTATGGCAAGCGCCCGAGGCGATTTCGGTACAGCCCAAATTCGTACTGATTACGCTGCGCGATGCGGCTTGGTTTGTCTTGGCTTTGCCGTTGATCGAATTGATCAAATACGCCCAAGCGGCCGGGTATTTGCCGGTTTTGTGGCTATTGCCATAAGCTTGTTGGTCGGATTCGCGCGTGCGGCCGTGCACCAGGATTGGCGCTTGCCCCCCGCATAGGGGCGACCCAGATTTTCCGCAATCAAATTTTTGGCCACGGGCAGATTGCCCGTCGTGAACACATCAGCGATAACGCGCCCGCCATATTTATCGCTGCGGATATTGTACAGCATGATGGGCTCGTGACCGACCAATTCGGTCAGCCGGTTTTTTGCGGCATAGGCCAGATCACGCTCGCGCTCGCAGCGGCCGCGCAATTCGGCCGTATCCAGCCCTTCGATGCGGACGGTGGTTTCAATGTTTTGTCCCAGCCAAATTTGCACCCGCACCCGCATGGAATCGCCATCGAGCACGCGCACCACCTCGGCCCGCAGGGGGCCGGGCAGGGTGTGGTCAATCTCGTTGGCGGCAACGGTGTATGGGTGGGACAGGGACAAACACATCACCACGACCGCCAAGCAAGACCGGTATAAACAGCTAAGCATAAAATCGAGCATAATTTATTTTAGTTGCAGAGAAGTTAATTATGCAACCTATAATTGTATTAATCGCCGCTGTTTTTACAGCTGGTTGCGATGGTGTGTTGTTGGGATAGATGGTAAACAGTAAGCAGATAAGCCTGCGTACTAATTTCTTTTTACTGCTTTCTACGCCTTATGCCTGCGTACCGCCGACGGTGAGGTTATCGAGGCGCAAGGTGGGCTGGCCGACACCGACGGGCACGGATTGCCCCTCTTTGCCGCAGGTGCCGACCCCTTTGTCCAATTCCATATCGTTGCCGACCATTTTGATTTTTTGCAGCGCATCAGCACCCTTGCCGATTAATGTTGCACCCTTGATGGGGGCGGTGATTTTGCCATCTTCGATCAAATACGCTTCGGAGGCGGAGAAAACAAATTGGCCGCTCGTGATATCCACCTGGCCGCCGCCAAAATTGCTGGCATAGACGCCGTTTTTGACCGAGGCGATAATTTCCCCCGGGGCCATTTTACCGTTCAACATATAGGTGTTAGTCATGCGCGGCATCGGCAAGTGGGCATAGGATTGCCGCCGGCCATTGCCGGTGGGCGGTACGCCCATTAGTCGGGCATTCTGCCGGTCTTGCAGGAAATTGACCAGTTTGCCACCCTCGACGATCACGTTGCGTTGCGATGGTGTGCCTTCGTCATCGACGGTAATTGAACCGCGCCGATTCGGCAGCGTGCCATCATCGACCACGGTCACATCGGGGTGAGCGATCACCTGGCCCATCATGCCCGCGAATACGGATGTTCCCTTGCGGTTGAAATCCCCCTCGAAGCCATGGCCGATTGCTTCGTGCAGCAATACGCCGGGCCAGCCGGGGCCTAAGACCACGGTCATCTCCCCGGCAGGCGCTGGGCGCGCATCCAGTTTTAAAATCCCTTGGCGCAACGCATCGCGGGCAGCGTCTTGCCAATATTTTGGATCGAGATACGTATCATACGCTTCGCGCCCGCCCGCACCGTAACTGCCGCTTTCCATGCGGCCATTTTGTTCGACCATGACGGTGATGCCCAACCGGACCAGCGGGCGGACATCGGCCGTGCGCTGGCCGTCGGGGCGGATGATCTGCACCACTTGCCATTCGGCATACAACGAGGTCATGACTTGTTTCACGCGTGCGTCCAATTGGCGGGTGAAATGGTCGATTTGCTCCAGCACTTTGATTTTTTCGGCAAAACCGATCCCCGCCAGCGGGTTGATATCCGCATATAAATGCCGGTTGGTGCCAACGGGCGGTGCGGCTAAGCGGCCTTGGTAATT
Organism: Alphaproteobacteria bacterium; assembly: GCA_947456345.1. GTDB lineage: Bacteria > Pseudomonadota > Alphaproteobacteria > SHNJ01 > SHNJ01 > CANGQU01. Next base: position 6,725 of record CANGQU010000017.1, read on the forward strand.
TTTGCGGACGACGGCCACTGCCTGGGCCGAGCGGGCCAAGGATGCAAGCGACATATCGGTGGCATGGGCGTAACCGACGGCCTCGCCCGCCACGGCGCGCAAACCATATCCCTGGTGAATATCATACGAGCTGGCTTTCAGTTTGCCATCATCCCAAGCCAGTGATTCGGATAAGCAATATTCCAAAAACAACTCGCCATCATCGCAGCCCGCAAGGCCGGTTTGTAATTGCCGCGACACCTGGTCCAAATCCCAGCCGGTGTTGGCGCCGAAAAAGATTTTATCGCTGGTCAGCAGATTGCTCATACGGAATCCTTGGGGGTTTTCGGTTACTGATTATTAATAACCTAGCGTTCCACTAGGGTTTTGCCAATTGTTAGCGGTTAATTCGCCAAACAAAATCGGCAAAAAATAAGTTTGGTGCTGGCAGGGGGTGACTTTTGCCCTAATTTTGGATATCAAAGGCGATTAAAGCCATCATTTTTTTTGCGGGATCCAACCATGCAGCATCTGCGCCGTCTGTTTTTGACTTTTACCACGTGGGGCATTGCGTCCTTGGCCCGGGCCGAGGAAGCAATCGGCCTTCCTTATGACAAGCAATTGAATTTCCAACAAGCGGCGTCGCCGGTGATGGAAAAAGTCGCTGCCTTTCATAATTTACTGCTGCCGATTATTTTCGGTATCACGATTTTTGTCATGCTGTTGTTGTTATGGGTGATTATCCGTTACAACCGCCGCGCCAATCCCGTGCCCAGCAAGATCACCCACCACACCGGGCTTGAAATCGCCTGGACGTTGATCCCCGTTTTGATTTTGCTGGTTATTATCGTGCCCTCGATGCGTTTATTGTATTTCGCCGACAAGGCGCAAAACGCCGAGATGACCATCAAGGCTATCGGCAAGCAATGGTATTGGACTTATGAATATCCCGATCACGGCAATTTCACCTTTGATTCCTATATGCTCAAGGACGAGGAAGCCAAAGCCGCCGGTAAACCACGCCTGCTCAGCACCGATAATTATATCGTCCTGCCGACCGACACAACCATTCGCATCTTGGTAACGGCGGCGGACGTGTTGCATGCTTTTGCCGTGCCGGCCTTGGGCGTCAAAAAAGACGCTGTGCCGGGCCGGATGAACGAAACCTGGGCCAAGATCACCAAGCCCGGATTGTATTACGGGCAATGTTCGGAATTATGCGGCTCGGGCCACGGTTTTATGCCGATTGCGATTCGCGCCGTCCCCAAGTCCGAGTTTGATGCCTGGATCGCCGAAGCCCAAGTGAAATTCCCCAAAGCCGAGGGTAGCGCCGCATTAGATAGCACAGCGGTGCAATTGGCCGGTCAACTACAAATTACAAAAAAAGCGGAGTAAATCATGGGATACGCAGCAAGCGGCGCACACGGTCACGATGATCACGGTATGCCAGGGTTTTGGAAACGCTGGTTTTGGTCCACCAACCACAAAGACATCGGCACACTATACATAGTGTTTTCGATTATCGCCGGCCTGATTGGCGGGGCATTGTCGGTGATGATGCGTATGGAATTGTCCGAGCCGGGTATTCAGTACCTGGGCGCCGATATGCATTTGTGGAATGTATGGATTACAGCGCATGGTTTGATTATGGTGTTTTTCGTGGTCATGCCCGCGCTGATCGGTGGGTTCGGCAATTGGTTCGTGCCCATCATGATCGGCGCGCCGGATATGGCGTTTCCGCGTATGAACAATGTCAGTTTTTGGCTGATCGTGCCGGCGTTTTTGTTGTTGGCCGGATCGATGCTGATCGGTGGTGGTGCTGGTACGGGGTGGACGGTTTATCCGCCACTATCCGATACCATCGGCCATCCGGGCGTATCGACCGACATGGCGATTTTCGCGCTGCATTTGGCCGGTGCCTCGTCGATTTTAGGGGCGATTAATTTTATCACCACAATTTTAAACATGCGCGCGCCGGGCATGACGTTGCATAAGATGCCGTTATTCGCTTGGGCGATGCTGGTGACGGCGTTTTTGTTGTTATTGGCGGTGCCCGTGTTAGGCGGTGCGATTACTATGTTGCTAACCGACCGCAATTTCGGCAGCACATTTTTTGATCCTGCTGGCGGCGGCGATCCGGTGTTGTATCAGCATCTATTTTGGTTCTTCGGCCACCCCGAGGTTTACATCATGATCCTGCCCGCCTTCGGGATTGTTAGCCATATCATCTCGACCTTTTCACGCAAGCCCATTTTCGGCTATTTGGGCATGGCCTATGCGATGGTGGCGATTGGCGTAGTGGGCTTTATTGTTTGGGCGCACCATATGTTTACAACTGGCCTGGATGTGGATAC
>CANGQU010000018.1 GCA_947456345.1 Alphaproteobacteria bacterium
AACGACCTTAAGGCGAACGAGACATTGTGCGATGCGCAATTCCGCACCGGATTTTTGGCAGCGGCCGCAAAACAGTGCCGCGATACTCTTAAAATAAATCCCAATTCGGCGATTGCGCAGACCACCATCGCCAATCTGTTATGGCGGCAGGAAAACAAAGCCGACGCCGCTAAACAGATCCTTACTAAGGTTTTAGTGGCGCAACCAAATTATACCCCTGCCCGCCTGCTTTTGGCGGAAATCGCCAACGCCGAGGGTAACAGCATAGGTGCGGCCAACGTGATTCAAAATGCGGTGACGAGTGACGCCAGCGCGCCAACCCTGGTCGCTTTGGCCAAGATGCAAATTGATGCCGGTAAAAAAGATGCCGCCAAGGCATCGCTGCTACAGGCATTACAAGCCGATGCCAATTATGCCGAGGCCTTGGGATTATTGGCGCAACTATATGGCGATGGTGGGGATTACGCGCGCGCCTTGGATTTCGCACAAAAATCAGCTAGTGCAGATCCAAAATCGGCATTGGCCCAATTTCGCCTGGGTACACAGTTCGAGGGGTTGCAACGTTACGATGAGGCGGTTGCCGCCTATCGCGCTGCCATTAAATTAGATCCCAATTTTGCGCCCGCGCACCGCCAAGCTGGACTCGTACTCTTGGCCCACGGTTCGCCCGTGGATGCGACCGCGCAACTGCAGCAAGCGCAGCGTTTGAGTCCCAAAGACCAAACTATCACTAACGCGCTGCAGCAAGCGTATCTCTTGTTGGGCAATACCCAAGCGGCGGGAAAATACGCGGCCCAGGACCAACCCACTAACACCGCCCCAGCTGCGCCACAACCGAGCCGCCTAACTCAGCAATTGGCTCAAGCCCTGGCGGCCGAACAGCGGCAGGATTATGCCGGGGCACAGCGCATTTACGAACAAGTGGTCATCGACAATCCAGCCAGTCCGGATGGATATTACCATTTAAGCCGAATTTTTCGCGCGGGCGGCAATGCCCAACAAGCCTACCGGTTTGTTGAGCTTGCTCTGGCCCGGCAAGGTGACTACAACCCGGCCCTGGCTTTACGGAGTCGCATGAAATGCTATGACCGGCAGAATGTGGCCGCCTGGCAAGATTATGCCAAAGCCAAGCAAGCCGGTTATAGCGATCCCCAAAACGAGTTATTCCAATTCCTAAGCCAATCCTGCGCCAAGCCTGCGGCGGGAAGCTAGAATGGCCTAGCCAATCACTTCCATGACTGCTGGCGGGTTCGGCCTGCGCTTCTCTTGGCCGTCATACCCTTGGCGATGGCGGCGGCGGTCGGGGCCTTTGTATTCGGGCGCACGAACAAAATTAGTCGGTACGGTTAAAAGCGTTTCAACCTTGGCTTGAATTACTTTGGCGGCGACCGGTTTGGCCATTACCTCGTTGATGCCGTAATCACGAGCTTTGGCAACCAATTCCTTATCGCAAAAAGCCGACACCAATATAATCGGCATGGTGGCTAATTTTAGATTCGACATGGCGCGGACACGCTTGGATAATTCCAACCCATCCATCGGATCCATTTTCCAATCCGTAACTAGTAAATCGCATTCGCCTTTTTCGATGCGCAAAATGGCGTCGGGACCGTTGTCGGATTCGCTGACGTTTTTGTAATCCGCTGCTTCGATCATGGCCCGTAATAATTTTCGCATTGAATGCGAATCATCAACGACCAAAATTTTAGCGCTCAGAATTTTATTCCTAAGTGATTTCATGTGCTGCTCTCCCCAGAGAACTCAAGACTAATGGAGCAGAGTTAAAATTTTACCTACAAAACAATTTTTAGTTGCACTGAAGATCGTTTAAATACAGTGGCATGCAGAAATATGCAGCCCGAAATGGTTAATTTCATATTTGCTGTTATTAACAAATGACTAGGCAGGGTTGGGTTTTCCTGCTATGTCAAGCGCTTAGATTATTTCAAGCTTGTATGCAGTCCAAACCGATTTTTTTGGATGTTGTTAGTAATAGTCTGTTGTTTGGTTACGGAATGTGGCGCAGCCCGGTAGCGCACTTGCATGGGGTGCAAGGGGTCGCAGGTTCAAATCCTGTCATTCCGACCATTTAAAAAAACTGGATTTATGCTTTGGATTTAAGGGCCGATAATGCATCGCGGGCCGCGCTCAAATCCCCCACGACATCGCCAATTACTTGTTTAAGCTGGCTATAGGCTTCTTGGCTGGCGCGCAAATGCAGCTCGGTGCGGGAAAATTTTTCTTGTAGGGCTGCCGTTTGTGCAGCAAAGTCCCGTTGCAAACTAGCGGTAGCCTTGGCGACGGCATCGGCGATTTGTTGTTGTAATAAATCCGCCGTGATAGCTGGCTGTTCGGTATTCTCGTTGGCGTTCTCGAATACGCGGTCGATAGTTTGATCGATTATTTTTTGCTCGGCCTGGGCGCCGATGATGGCAATCCCGCGTTTTTTACCCAGTACTTTTTGCGCGCCCTTGATAGTAAAGCCTTTGCTATACAGCAAATCTTTAATTTCCTGCAAAAGAGCGATATCTTGGGGGCGATAATACCGCCTGCCACCACGCAATTTCACTGGCTTAATTTTAGGGAATTTGCTTTCCCAAAAACGCAGCACATGAGTTTCCAATTGCAAATCTGCTGCAACCTCGGTGATGGTGCGAAAAGCTGATTGCTCTTTGACTGGCGTCTGAGACGCGGTCATCAATGGTGCGGGGCTATTCGAGGTCATCGCGCTGCTACACCCTGGTTATGTTAGCTTGCCGAACCAACCGGTTTTTTGCCGCTGACGCTTTGCTTCAAACTTTGCGAGGGGCGGAAAACTAACACGGTGCGCGGGGTGATCGGGACCTCTTGGCCGGTTTTGGGGTTGCGGCCAACGCGCTCGCCCTTTTCACGCAACACAAAACTACCAAAAGAAGACATTTTTACGTTCTGCCGCGATACCAAAGCATCGGCGATGGAATCCAGCAAAGTATCTACCAAATTGCCGGATTCGTTGCGGGATAAGCCAACTTGTTGGTACAAAATTTCGGCCAGATCGGCACGGGTAAGGGTGGTTTCAGACATGGATAACTCCTGATCCTGAACATAGGCTATGGCGATAACATCGCATTGTCAATGGCTTAATCAGCAGAGTTAAATTCTTATCAGCCCAGCGCCCCAAGTAAACCCGCCGCCCAAAGCCTGAAGCATGACAAGCTGCCCAGGCTGCAGGCGGCCATCGCTTAATCCTTGGTGCAGAGCCAATGGAATCGATGCGGCCGATGTATTCCCATGTTCGGCAATGGTTATAATCACGCGCTCGATGGGAATGCCCAGTTTTTCTGCGCTAGCCTCGATGATCCGGCGATTCGCCTGATGCGGGATCACCCAATCCACTTGGGCGGATTGTAACGAATACTGGGCCAAAATCTCGTCACTGACTGTGGATAAAATTTGCACCGCATGTTTGAACACTTCTTTACCCTGCATCCGCACCTTGCCTACCTGACCATGGGCAAAGCCTGGGCCGCCATCAACCTGCAATAAATCGTGGAATTGCCCATCGGCACAAAGCTTGAATCCAAGACAGCCCCTGCCCGATTCGGCATCCTCCGCGCCCAAGACAATTGCTGCTGCGCCATCGCCGAATAAAATCGCTGTGCCCCGGTCCTGCCAATCGACGATACGGGAAAAAACCTCCGCACCGATGACCAGCACCCTTTTTGCCGCGCCGGCTTTGATAAAATTATTGGCTGTAGCGATGGCGTATAAAAATCCGCTGCAAACCGCTTGAATATCAAATGCGCCAATCGGCTTGCAGCCCAGCCGGTGCTGCACCATGGTCGCCACGGAAGGAAACGTCTGATCAGGAGTGGTGGTAGCAACGATAATCAGATCCAAATCCGTCGCGGCGATCCCAGCGTTAGATACCGCGCGCATGGCCGCAAGCGTAGCCAAATCCGAAGTATTTTGATCGCTTGCAGCGATATGGCGGGCGGCGATACCGGTACGCGCTTGGATCCACTCGTCGCTTGTGTCTATGGTTAGGGCCAGCTCTTGATTGCCCAGCCGTCGCTCGGGCAAATAGGCGCCGCTGCCCAGGATTCGGCCAGTAAGCATTTTATGAAACGCCGCCAACCGAAATGGCGCTTGGCGCGTGATCGGCGATCGATACATGAGCCGATAATGCGGTCAACTCCCGTTCGACCGAATCGATAAACCTGTGCTGCACCATATCGATGCCAACACCCAAAGCATTAGCAAAGCCAAACGCATCCGTGCCACCATGGCTTTTTACAACAATTCCCTGCAGGCCAAGCAAAACAGCGCCGTTATATTTACGCGGATCCAGCTTTTCCCGCAGTTGTTGAAAAGCCTTGCGCGCAAAAAGATACCCCAGGCGAGTCCAAATAGATGATTTCAAAGCGCGGCGCATATAGGCCGCGTACATATGGGCCGTCCCCTCGGCCGTCTTTAACGCAATGTTGCCGGTGAAACCGTCGGTTACGACAACATCTACCGTACCTTCGGTGATATCGTTGCCCTCGACAAAACCTTGGAAGTCGATCGGTAGATTGCTGTTGCGCAACCGATTCGCCGCTTCGCGCACTTCTTCGTGGCCTTTTTGATCTTCGGAGCCGACGTTCAATAATGCCACGCTGGGCCGGGGCACGCCCATAACGGTACGCGAGAAAACTTCGCCCAAAATCGCGTATTGCACCAAAGTTTCGGCATCCGCTGACACATTGGCGCCCAGATCCAGCATCACCGTCTCGCCACGTTGAGTTGGCAAATAGCTGGCAATAGCGGGACGATCAACGCCCAGCATCGTGCCAAAAATCATCTTAGATAAAGCCATCAAAGCGCCAGTATTGCCGGCCGATACCACGGCGTGGGCTTGGCCATTTTTGACCGCTTCAATGGCCAGGCGCATGCTGGATCGCTTGGATTGGCGCAGGGCCAAAGACGGCTTCATGTCGCCTGGAATGGCTTCGTCGGTATGCACGATTTCACTGCAATCGCGCAATTTGGGCAGGGTTTGCAAAATGGGCTCAATAGCCGATTGTTGGCCAAAGAAAATAAATCGCGCATCCGGGTGTCGTTCTCGGGCGATATTAGCGCCTTTGATGACGATACCGGGTGCGTGATCGCCACCCATTGCATCGAGCGCAAGGATTATCTGGCGGGACAAGCCAATACCTTAGGAAAAGGGTTCAGAAATCTAGACGGTGGCGGCTTTGGTGTAAACTTGACGGCCGTCATAATGGCCGCAGGCACCACAAATGTGATGCGGGCGCTTTACTTCGCCACAGTTCGAGCATTCGGCGGTGCCAGTTGCCTTGAGCGCATGATGCGCGCGGCGCATGCCTTGACGGGACGGAGAAACTTTTCTTTTTGGTACAGCCATAACACCCTCATTGAATATAGGCCGCGTTAACGGCCGAAGTAATTCCAAACCACGCTTATAAGGCATAACGCCCTAGGATTTCAAGCCCTTTGTCATATTGCGCCTTATTTATTGTGACACCTTGATATCCCAAAAACCTAGTTCTTTTTCAATAGCTTAAGCTGAGCCATAGGGTGGGTATCGCCCTCTTGCAGCTCCCACCTGCGGCTAAGCGGCTCGGCCTGTGGATTTTTGGGATACGGATCTAGTTCCAAAATGAATTGCTGTACGGCCAATTCACCCAAATCAATGCGGTTGTTAACAATCGGCTCAAAGCCCTCATCCGTTATTTCTACCTCGCCCGGAACGGATTCTGGGGTTTCTGGTGCGGCGGGCAAATGCGTCTGCGCCATGCCTTGGCATTGGAAATCAAATTGTAATTTCTGGCTAAACGGTTCTAGGCTGCGAACGCAAACTTGGGTAATGGTCGCCGACACCCTGCCCTTGATCGAAAGCACATCGGAATGCGGCAGAAATTGCAAAAAATATTCCACGCTAAAATCCGCAATTTCGGGAATCCGAGCGCGGGCGGCGATAGCGGCGCATTCATTTGTCGTTGCAGCAATCGGCACCGCGATACCGGATTTAGGCAAACGGCCAATTTCATAAACATGAGAAAATTCAATTTGTCCGGTCATGATACGGTGCCCTATGCCGCTGCATCGATGGTAGCGGGATCAACAATATTTTGAAAATGAAACTGGGAATATTCTTTGAAAAGAGCCATAGCCTCCTCGGCAAAGATTCCTAAAATTTCCTCGCTAACATCTTGTTCACGGTAGACGTTGCGCCACAAGGCCTTGGCCAAAAGCTCTTTGCTTTCAATGGCGGCCGCATAGGAATGCAAACGGCCATTAAATGCCAACATCATTTTCTTGATGCGCTTGGGCACAGCCAGGTCGCCCACGCCCATTTCTCGCAAATTACGCTCCATATCCTGGAACAAGCAATCGAATAGGGCTTGTTGCACAAACGCTGCCTCACGATTTCGCTCGGCGCGCAAGGCGATGATCAGCAACGACAAGTGCAGTGCTATCATATCGAATCTGCCGTCGATCGTATCGGGCACTTGCCAATTGGCGTAATAATGCGCGCGACGCGCCCGGTTGACGCAATAGGCGTACCAGAATTTTGCGCTGGCCCGCAATTTGCGCCGCCGGGCGGATAAAAACCAAAGTATCATAAACATGCTCCCACGATCTGCTTGTCAATATAGCGGGTTTGCGTCTATAAAACCAACTATGAAACATGCGTTTTTAGCATTGATGTTGCTTGCCCTCGCCGCGTGCGCCAGCACGGTGGAACAGCGCGGTATACAGATCGACGCGGATAAATTGAAACAAATTCAGATTGGTCAGTCCTCGGTGACGGATGTCACGGCGATTCTGGGCAGCCCAGCCGCAACAGGCAGTTTCGGCGATATCACCTGGTATTACATCGCCCAGAAAATGGAATATTGGGCCTTTCGCGACCCCAAGATCGAGGCACAGGACGTAGTTATCATCCGTTTCGACAAAGCGGGCATAGTCAGCGCCATCGATAAAAAGAGTCTGGCTGATGCCAAAGCGGTTGCCGCGGTCAAACAAACCACCCCGTCGGCTGAAAGCCAGCTTACGGTGATGCAACAATTACTAGGCAATGTCGGCCGGTTCAGTGGCAAAGAAGGCACGAAGTAGGATTATCATCCTTGCAACAATTTCAGCAGGTTTTTCTGGGTCTGATTGGCCTGGGTCAGCATACTGATTCCCGCTTGTTGAACGATCTGTAACGACGTGAAGCGGGCCATTTCGCTGGCCACATCAACATTCATCAAGCTGCCAATCGCGTTATCGTAATTTTCTAAAGCCACGGCGATGTTATCGCTAGCTTTTTCCAAACGATTGACCGTGGCTCCCACTTGGGTACGATACAAGGTTAAGCGGTTTAAAGCATTGTCGATCGCGAACATAGACATGCCCGCCGCATCGATGCTGGCAATGGATGATGTTTTAAGACTCCAGTACAATTGATCCAGCCCCATACCGCCTAAATTCAAGTCAATTTGATTTCCAACTTGGCTGCCCATGCGTGTCGATGAATTATAGGACGAGAAAGCGGAATTCATATCAATCATCACTAATTGACTGAACCCATTTCCAGCATTGCCGTTAACTACGTTGCTGGCACCGGTTGATATAATTATGCGGCCGCCATTACTTACAAAAGTATTATTTGCCGACCCGTTAAATTCTAATCCGTCAGCGCCCAAAACTCTTCTTGTAGTTCTAGTCTCACGGTCATACACAAAAGTATCATACACTCCGTTAGTGTCGTTCGGATCGATTGTGCCATCGCTATTGTAATAAACATATCGTCCATCTTCGGAGATGCCCTGAACATAGGAACCTGTTCCATCGACGATGTTACTGCCGCCATAATCCATACTAATTAACTCTACCGTACCGGTAAGGCGGTCATAAATGTATGCGTCAGCCAGTCCATTGGCATCAATCGTGTTAGGATTATCGTCACCGGCCCAGTATGTCACATAACGGCCATCAGCAGAGATTATAGCACCAGCAGTCTGTGTGCCAGTAATTGAACTCAGGTCCAATGTTTCACCAGTGCTCATGTTGTAAATCATACTATAACTAGCGTTACTGGATGAGGCGTAAACAATAAATTTTCCATCTCCGGAAATTCTAGCGCCAGTGCCACCATCAACGCCGCCTGAAATTTTTGTTGTCGTATTGTTTTGCTGATCAAATACGAATATGTCAGATTCACCATTGGTATCACCAGCCGTAATATTGGTTGCGGTCGAACTGTAAACTACATAACGCCCGTCATCGCTGATGCTACTTACAACCGAATTGCCATTCGTCTGAGCGCCTGTCGAGGAACGGCTGATCATGCTCAGTTGATTGGTCTGCAAATCGAGTAGGAAAACATCCGTAAAGCCGTTGGTATCGGTCCCGGTCAGATTTGTAGCTGCGCTATTGAACGCTACAAACCGGCCATTGTTGGATATTGCAACGCTATTAGAATTACCGTTTGCTTCGCCTCCGCCCGCAGTAAGGCTTATCCGGCGCATCTCGCCGGTTTCAGTGTTCTTCAAGAAAATGTCGCGGAAGCCGTTAGTGTCGCCGGATACTAAATTTGTTGCGGTGCTAGAAAAAACTACCCACTTACCATCCCGAGTAGTAGCGGTGCCTGCAAACGAACCGCTTGTAGCATTGCCAATCGTCCCGCCACTCGATGTGCTGATGTAACGATAATTGCTGTATTGATAGTCAACGCTGCCGGATAAAATTTGCTGCCCGCCAAAGGTGGTGGATTTGCCCAGACGGTCCAATTCGCTGACCAGTTGTCTATACTCGGCATCCAGCATGCCGCGCTCAACATTGGATAAATTCC
>CANGQU010000019.1 GCA_947456345.1 Alphaproteobacteria bacterium
CATGAAAAACTCCCTCCCGCTCCTAGCACTCTTGGCCCTGTGCGCCGCCCCTGTTCAAGCCAATGATTCGGTGACGACGTTAAATACCGTCACCGTCACCGCCAGCAAAACCGCGCGCAATGCGTTTTCGGTCCCTGCCGCGATCAGCGTGATAGGCGCGGATGACATCGCCCAGGGGCAAACCACCCGCATGGACGATATTTTGCGGCAAATCCCCAATTTCGATTCCGCCGGTGGCCCCCGCCGCGCATCGCAGGAACCCAGTTTGCGCGGTCTGTCGGACCGCCGCATTGTGATCAAGGTCGATGGCATGCGCCGCAATTTCCGCGCCCAATATGGCGGCCGGTATTTCATTGATCCGTCGCTGTTGAATCAGGTCGAGGTCACGCGTGGCGCGAATTCGGTTTTGGACGGCAGCGGTGCCATTGGCGGCACGATTCAAATGTTCACCAAATCGGCGCGCGATGTATTACTGCCCGGGCAAAAAACGGGGTATAGCATTACCTCCGGCCTGGCCACCGGGTCGCAGGATTTTAACACCACCGCCAGTTATTATGGCATCAATGGCGGGTTGGATTACATCGGCGCATTCACCTATCGCAATTCGGAAAATGTGACAGCGGGCGGTGATAGCGAAATCCGCGATTCCGAATCGATGCTGAAAAATTATTTCGCCAAAGGCAGCTATGATTTCGGCAATGGCGGGGTATTAACCTTGACCGCGCAAAATTACGACGATCAAAGCCGCCTGCCCGCCAGCCCGTTTCAGCCGACCAGCGCCATCAACGCCGCCACGCGGCGGGAATCGGAGCAAACGGATTTATCCCTGCGCTACAACTATAACGACCCGACCAACACTTGGTTGAATCTGCAATCGGTTTTGTATCATTCCGACACCCAGGTTGATACTTTGCGTTACACCGATCGACGGTTTGATGAAACCGATCACAAAACGACCGGTTTCGATATTTTCAACGCCGCCGATTTTGACCTTGCCGGGGTTGGCAACACCCTAACCCTGGGTTTTGAAACCTATCACGATGAGCAAGACGGCACGCGTAATGGCGGTTTCCGGCCATTGTTGGGTGCTGCCGAATCCTGGACGTATGGCGTATACGCGCAAAATGAAATCGCGCTGACCGATGCATTAACGATTGTGCCGGGCATTCGCTATGACCGCTATGATATCAATCCCGACAATGCGGGCCTGCGCGATCAAACCAATAGCGAGTGGTCGCCCAAAATCGCTGCCAATTATATTTTTGATGCCAATTGGTCTGGCTATGCCAGCCTGGCCAAAGCGTATCGCAGCCCAACGATCACCGAATTATACGCCACCGGCACGCTGTTTCCCGGCAATAATCTGATTTCCAATCCCAATCTGCAACCCGAAACCGCGATCAACAAGGAATTGGGATTACGGTATCAGGAAAAAAACTTTCTGGCGAAAAACGATACATTACGTGCGCGTTTGTCGGTATTCCAAAACGATGTCGATGATTATATCGAACAAGTGATCAGCCCAACCACCACCCAATTCCGCAACGCCACCAAGGCGCAGCTGCGCGGCATCGAATTCGAAGGCAGTTATGAAAATGCCGATTGGATTTTGGCCGCATCGGCCGGGTTCACGCGCGGCGAGAATGAAACACTGAACCAGCCACTATCGGATGTACCACCGGCGCAGGCGACATTGTCCGCTATCCGCAAGGTCGATGCGTGGGATATGAATTTCGGGTATTCCACCAACATGGCCGCAGCCCAAGACCGGATTCCATCCGGCCAGCCGCTGATCACCAAAACCGGCGGGTGGATGGTGCATAATCTGTTTATGACCTGGCAGCCTGATGATCCCAACATGAACAATATGCGCGTTGATTTCGGCGTGGATAATGTGTTCGACAATTATTATCGCCGCCAATTATCGTTCATCCCCGAAGAAGGCCGGACGATCAAAATGCAAGTGGGCTGGAAGTTTTAAGACTGATTTGTAAGCAAACTGGGATACGCTGCCAAGGTGTGGGGATTGACGAATTTTTTCTCCAGCTTGCCATAGCGCAAAGGTGCTTGGTCATTGCCATACACCTCGATCCCGAGCGTGCGCAAAATCGCATGCGTTGCGGCCGTATCCCATTCGCAAGATCCCGAAAAGCTGGGGCATAAATCCGCCTCGCCCCGCGCCAACGCCAAAAACGGCCACGGATTATCGGTATAGGTCACGGGCGATGTGGCATGGGCCGCTAAAAAATCGCCGATAGTGGGCTTATGCTTGTTGCGATTTTCTACGATAATGCGCGGCGGGTTGATCGCGCTGGGCTTTAGCACTTTGGGCAAATACTTGGCCTGGATATGCCATGCTCCATCACCCAACAGCCCGGCATAGGTTTCATCCGCCATCGGCATATGGGCCACGCCCAAAACCGGCATCCCCTCCCGCACCAGGCCGATTAGTACACAAAAACTATCGGCGCGGCCTTCGGTGAAATGGCGGGTGCCGTCCAGGGGATCGACACACCAAAACTCACCTTCTTCGATATTGGGGATCACCCCGGCTTCGACCGATTCTTCGCCAACGAATGGAATATAAGGCGCCAGTTGGGATAAGCCGATACGAATCAGATTTTCGGCCGCACGGTCGGTTTTGGTGACAACCGAGCCGTCGGATTTTTGCTCGGCCACGATCGGTTCGGCGAAATCGCGGCGAATCAAAGCCCCGGCGGCCTGCGCAATCGTAACAACTTGGCGCAAAAAGTTTTGCATACCCCCAAGCGATAGCACAGTTTGGCCCAAACGGCAGCTGGAAAATGCCGCAATTTTCTGTAATAAAAGGTGACTTGGCCACAGGGCCACAATTTCCTATATCTGGTGCAGATTTCATATCATGACCTTATCCATTCTTATCCTCGCCGCCGGTAAAAGCAAGCGCATGCAGTCCGCCACGCCCAAGGTGCTGCATGCCATCGCCGGCAAAAAAATGATTCATTACGCCATAGATGCGGCGAAGTCTTTGCAGCCAACGCAAATCGCTGCCGTCATCGGCACAGATATGGCGGAACTGACCAGCGCCATCGCCCCGATCCCCGCTGTCATTCAAAACCCGCCGCGCGGCACCGGCCATGCGGTGCAATGCGCCACCGATTTTTTATCGGGCGCCAATGGCACGGTATTGGTGATTTACGGCGACACACCGTTTTTGCAAACTGCTACGTTGCAAAAACTGGTGGCTAAAATTGCCTCCGGTTTTGCCGTGGGCGTGATCGGCTTCTATCCCGAACAACCTGGTAGCTATGGGCGGCTGGTGACTACGCCCGATGGCAAATTGCAAGCGATTGTCGAGGCGCGCGATTGCACGGCAGAACAAAAATTTATTTCTTATTGCAATGCGGGCATTATGGCGTTCGACGCCAAACGTGTCCTGCCGCTCTTGGCGCAATTACAGCCACACAACGCGCAAAGCGAATTATATTTAACCGATCTGGTTAGCCTCGCAGTCGCAGCCGGCATGAATTGCACCACAATCGAGGCCGAGGCAGCCGAAGTCATCGGTATCAACAGCCGCGAAGAATTGGCCAAGGCCGAGGCTGTGGCGCAAACCGCGCTGCGCCGGAAAATGATGGATGCGGGCGTCACGCTGCTGGATCCCCACAGCGTTTATTTATCGCACGATACCAAAATCGGCGCGGATAGCACGATCGAACCCCATGTATTTTTTGGCCCCGGTGTTACCGTGGGTGCGGGCAGCGTGATTAAGGCGTTTTCGCATCTGGATGGGGTAACGATTGGCGATCATTGCCGCATCGGCCCCTTTGCTCGCCTGCGCCCGGGCAGTGATTTGGCCGATCATGTGCATATTGGCAATTTCGTTGAATTGAAAAACGCGCGGTTAGAATCTGGGGTCAAGGCCGGGCATTTATCATATTTGGGCGATGTCACCATTGGCAGCGACACCAATATCGGCGCGGGCACGATTACCTGCAATTACGACGGATTCAACAAGCACCAGACGACTATCGGCGCGGGCGTATTTATTGGTTCAAACACGGCGCTGGTAGCGCCAGTCGCATTGGGTGATGGGGCGATGATCGGCGCGGGCAGCGTGATTACCGCCGATGTCCCTGCCGATGCGTTGGGCATCTCCCGCTCTGCCCAAGAAAACAAACCCGGCTGGGCGATGCGGTTTCGAGAATTTTTTAGCAAGAGGAATAGGAAAATTGTTGGCTAGGCCCCTATCGCCTATCGCCTAACGCCTATCGACTATTATGTGCGGCATCATTGGCATTATCGGCACAAGCGCGGTCGCAGACGATTTGTTGGAATCGCTGCGGCGGTTGGAATATCGCGGCTATGATTCGGCGGGTATAGCCGCCATCCAAGACAACGGCGCAATCGACCGCCGCCGGGCAATGGGCAAGCTGCAAAACCTGGTCAAGTTGAATGCCGAAAATCCCCTGCCCGGCCAAATTGGCATCGGCCACACGCGCTGGGCTACGCACGGCGCGCCCACGGCCAATAACGCGCATCCGCACGCGACCGATCGGGTTGCGGTCGTGCATAACGGCATTATCGAAAATTTTTCCGAATTGCGCGCCGAGCTGGAAAAACTTGGTCAAAAATTTACCTCGGACACCGATACCGAGGTAGTGGTGCAATTGCTGGATTACCATCTGGCGGCGGGATTGTCGCCCAAGCAGGCGGTTGAAAAAACCCTGCCCCGCCTGCATGGCGCGTTTGCCTTGGCGATGATTTTCGCGCGGCAAAAAATGCTGATCGGCGCGCGCAAAGGCAGCCCCTTGGTCATTGGCTATGGCCGGGATGCTATGTATCTGGGATCGGATGCATTGGCCGTAGCGCCCTTGACCGACCGTGTCGCATATTTAGAAGAAGGCGATTGGGCCATCCTAAGCCAAGCACAGGCCGAAATTTTTGATAGCGCCAACAACAAGGTCGAGCGGAAAATAACCCAATCCGCAACCACCGGCGGCATGATCGGCAAAGGCAATCACCGCCATTTCATGCACAAGGAAATTTACGAACAGCCCGCCGTGTTGGGCGATACGCTGCATGCCCATTGGCAGCCCCAGGCGAAACGTCTATCCCTACCCGAATTGCCGATTGCCTGGGCGGATATCAGCAAAATCCACATCATCGCCTGCGGCACATCGTTTCATGCCGGTATGGTCGCCAAATACTGGCTGGAGGGGATCGCGCGCATCCCCGTCGAAATCGACATTGCCTCGGAATTCCGCTACCGGGATCCGGTGATGCTCCCAAATTCGTTGGGCATTTTCATTTCACAATCTGGCGAGACTGCGGATACTTTGGCGGCAATGCGGCATTGGCGCGCGGGCAAACTGCCCGCCTTGGCTATTGTCAATGTGCCGACCAGTTCCATTGCCCGCGAGGCGGATGTGTTTTTACAAACCCTGGCCGGGCCGGAAATCGGCGTCGCCTCGACCAAGGCGTTTACAACGCAATTGATGCTGTTGGCTGCAATCGCCATCGCGGCGGCAACGGGCCGGGGCCGCTTGGACGCCGCCCAAAGCCTCGCGCTAATCCAAGCCTTGTTACAGATTCCAGAATTGGCGACGCAGATTTTGGAATTGGACGAGGTGATTTTGGATTTGTCGCGCGACATTACGGCGGCGCGGGACGTATTGTATTTGGGGCGCGGCCCGTCATTCCCCATCGCGCTCGAGGGGGCGTTAAAATTAAAAGAAATTTCCTATATCCATGCCGAGGGGTATGCGGCGGGTGAAATGAAGCACGGCCCCATCGCGCTGATCGACGAACAAATGCCCGTAGTCGCCATCGCGCCATATGATAAATATTTTGAAAAAACCGTATCAAATTTGCACGAAGTTTTAGCGCGCGGCGGCAAGCTGATTGTCATCACCGATAGCAAGGGCGCGGACAAGCTGAACATGCCGGATGCCGCCGTGTTGACCTTGCCGGCGATGCCGGAATTGGCGATGCCGATTTTATACACTCTGCCGATTCAATTGCTGGCCTATCATGCTGCCTGCCTCAAAGGCACGGATGTCGATCAACCGCGCAATCTGGCCAAGAGTGTGACGGTGGAGTGAGAAGAAGGTACGAAGTACAAAGTACCAAGTACTGAATGCTAAGTTGTATGGTGTCATTCCCGGCTTGACCGGGGATCCAGCGGCTGACGCCACGTTGTTTTGCTCTGGATGCCCGTTTGCACGGGCATGACACAATACTATTTGTACTTGGAACTTGGTACTTGGCACTACTTATCATGCACCGAGCGGAAAATTCCCTCTTCGGTTACTTTGGTGACTTCATTGGCGTGAAAAACCCGGCCATTCATACAGACATAAACATCAGGTGGCAAAATATTCACCGCCGCCATCGCAAAACCGAGATTAAATGGCCCATCCGAATTGGTCATCCCGGCAATCGGAATCAGCGATCCGGTCAATACAATGCGCGCGAATCTTTTTTTCAAATTCTTGTGCAGATATTGCGCCGTAATCGGCATGGTATAGGTACCATGCGGGACGATAATCTTGCGCTCGTCGGCCGCTTCGATGGTGTGCAATAAACGCGCACGGTCGTCATCGGTCAATTCGCGGCTGTCTTTCATCGCCACCTGAGTAAAGCGCGCGGTGCTGTGCAGATTTAGGGATTGGATAAACCCTGGAATAATCGAATTTGCGTGCGGCCGCACCGTATCGATCCGCCCGTCATAAAACGAATCAATCGTCCCGCCCATCATGCAAAATAAAATGTCGGCTGTCATGACGCTATGCTATCCCACCCTAAAACCCGGTCAAGCTGCATTTGCGGCAATTATCTTGCGCGGGTGATGTTGTGGGCGGCGCAGGCGGCCTTGACGGTGTTATCCATCAACCCCCAAATGGTCATCGGTCCCACCCCACCCGGCACGGGGGTGATGAAAGCAGCTTTTTCGCTCACAGCGGCAAAATCCACATCCCCAACTAATTTTGGCTTACCGTCGCGTTCGATGCGGTTGATGCCAACGTCGATGATTATAGCGTCCTTAGGCTTGATAAAATTAGCTTTGACGAATTCTGGTTTGCCGATAGCGGCAATCACAATATCATGCTCTGCCACCACACTCGCCAAATCATGCGTGCCGCTATGCGCCAAGGTGACGGTCGCATTCGCTTCTTGCAGCAAATAAGCCATAGGCTTACCAACAATGTTGGAGCGCCCAATCACCACCGCGCGCTTACCTTTTAAATTCGGTAACACACGATGCAGCAAAACCATGCACCCCATGGGCGTGCACGGCGTAAACCCATCTTTTTTGCCCTTATGTAACTTCCCGACGTTGACATCATGAAAACCATCGACATCTTTGGCTGGGTCAATCGCCGCCATGACGGTTTCAGCATCGACATGACTCGGCAGTGGCATTTGCACCAAGATACCGTGCACTTTGATATCCGCGTTTAATTCTTGCACAGCACGCAAGATTTCATCCTGGGTGGCGGTAGACGGTAATTTTACAGGACGCGAGGCCATACCAATTTGCTGGGCAACCCGATCCTTGTTGGTCACGTAACTGAGGCTATCGGGGCGCTCCCCCACCAGCACAACGGCCAAGCAAGGTGTGACGTGGTGCTGGGTTCTAAGATTCTCAATTTGTGCCTTAAGGCCCATCAACAGCTCATCGCTAATCGCCCGGCCGTTGATAATTTCTGCACTCATGACATATCCCCCTGGTTTTGCGCATTCGTATACCACGAAAGCAGTTTTTTGCGAATACTGGCTGGATCGCCCAGTATTTCCAGGGTTTTATGCGCGCTGAACGTGCCCCGGTGCCAGCGTAATTGCGATTTAGGCCAGGCGAATTCTTTGGCTAAAAACTCGATAATGGCGGTATTGGCCTTGCCGTCCACGGGCGGCGCACTGATGCTTAGTTTCAGCACGGCGCGGCCCTGCGCATCTTGCCCAAGGCCAGTAATGGCATTCCGGCGCGCACCCGCTTTGCATTGCAAATAGAGGCTGTAACCATCCGCCGCTTGTGCAAAACAGGCGGGCAAAACCATGTTAAAACAACTGCAACCAGTATTCCCGCAGCAAATTTTGCACCAAGCCCAGCAATAAAATCAGCACCACCGGCGAGATATCGATCCCGCCCAAGAGCGGCAAATGCCGACGCAGCGGGGCCAGCACCGGTTCGGTCGCATGGTATAAGAACCGCTGGACGATTTGCACCAAGCGCTGGCGGGGGTTGATGATATTGAAATTCACCAGCCATGACATGATCACCGCGATCAAGACGATCCAGATATAAATTTGCAGCAATTGAATAAGCAAAATTCCAATCGAGGTCATGACACATCCTTGATGTTGGCAATGCCACAAACTAGCGCATGACGATACGGAAATCCAGCCACCCATGCAGCCAAATTGGCCTTGGCTGCTTCGATTCTTGACAAAAACCCAGAATAATTATAAAAAATCGCCTGATAGCGGGCCACTCTGGCGTCTTTGGCGCGATGTCGTAATCGATATCATTCACCACACAACATAATTGGGGGCCGCGATGCTCGAATCCTTGCCGTTTTTAACTACTGATTTTTTAACCAAGCCCGTTTGGATGTGGCTGGTGTTCATGGCGCTAGTCGTCGTTTTGCTGGTGCTGGATTTGGGCATTTTGCACAAGCAGCAGCGCGAAATCGAGGTACGCGAAAGCCTGATCCTATC
>CANGQU010000020.1 GCA_947456345.1 Alphaproteobacteria bacterium
GATTCGAGGTTTTAACACTCAATCCCGCCAATTTATGATGCTCAGGGATAGCGCGATTCACATGATCGATGAAAATGATATACGGCTCGCCGGTTTCGATGCGCGCGGTCAAAATACGGATCCACAAATGGCGTGCCGAGATAATGCGCATTACCGCGCCGTCATGCGGGCTGACCAACGGCCATTCCGCGTCTTTTTCAACCGCGCGCATAAACGCATCGGTGATCAAAACACCATGGTGCAAGTTCAACGCCTTGCGGTTAGGATCGCCCCCGGTGGGGCGGCGGATTTCGATGAACTCCTCGATTTCCGGGTGATCGACTTGTAAATAAGACGCGGCCGAGCCACGGCGCAAGCTGCCTTGGGAAATAGCCAGAGACAAAGAATCTTGCACGCGGATAAAGGGTACGATACCCGATGTCTTGCCGTTCGAGCCGACTTTTTCGCCGATCGAGCGCAAATTGCCCCAATAGCTGCCGATGCCGCCGCCGCGGGCAGCCAGCCAAACGTTTTCATTCCACAGATCGACAATGCCGTTCAAGCTGTCATTGGCTTCGTTCAAGAAGCAGGAAATGGGTAACCCGCGCTGCGTGCCGCCATTCGATAAAATGGGGGTTGCAGGCATAAACCACAGGCGGCTGATATAGTCATACAAACGCTGCGCATGCTCTTGGTCGTCGCCATAATAGCTGGCCACACGGGCGAACAAATCCTGATACGATTCGCCGGGCATCAAATACCGGTCGTCCAAAGTCGCTTTGCCAAAGGCGGTTAAAAGCGCATCACGGCTGCGGTCCACTTCGACCTGAGAGCCGGATTTCATTTGTACGGCGCTTAATGCGTCTAACATGGTAAACTCCCTGTATATCGATAGCAAAAAATCATCAAAACTATGCCCGGATTGGGCGAAAACCGCCGAGAATCTTGCCTTTGACCCCTTAGGCTACCAGCCCAATACTTATCCACAGCTGTGGATAATAGAATGGGGATAACTACTATAGGTGGGGTGAACCGGACAATCCTCTACTAGATATGGTGATACATCCCCATCCAATACGCAACCCAAATTTGGCCGAATTGTGTCAAAAAATTTTCGCGGTGTCATTTCTGCCTGCTGCCGTTTTAACAAACCGCAATTGATCGCAATCGGTAACGATGTATGCTTTGCCTGGGATTGAGTTGGGGATAAGCCGATCCACACGCTCAATACCGGGGTAATCAGCATAGCGGACTGGGCAGTTTGTTCAAGTTTTGTTCTGTGGCTATGTGCAGATTTTTGGGGATAAGCTTCCCAGTTATGCAGCTCGACGAACAAATTCCATTAATGATTCGGGCGTCGCCAACAAGGCGGGTTTGCCTGGCTGCCATTGCGGCGGGATAATTTCGCCGGTCTTTTCGTGGTGCTGTTGCGCATCAACAATCCGAATAATTTCATCCATATTGCGGCCCAGCGGAAAATCGTTGACCGATTGATGCCGCACCACGCCAATGCGATCAATGATAAAGGTTGCGCGCAATGGTACGGATTCATTGATCAAAACCCCATACCCTTGGCAAATATTGCCGCTCATATCCGACACAATTGGAAATTGCACATTACCTGGCCCGCCATTGGTTTGCGGCAACCGTTTGAACCACTGATGGCTCAGATGCGAATCAACGCCGATGGCAATGGCCTGCACCTTGCGTTTTTGCAATTCAGGAATGCGCGTGTTTAATTCCGCCAATTCCAACGGACAGATATACGAAAAATTCATCGTATAAAAAAACAGCACTGCCATGCGATCGGCGATAAAAGGAGCGAGCTCAAAATTATCACGCACCGTATTATCTGGCATAACCGCCATCGCGGTGAAATTCGGCGCAGAACGACCTACAAGTGTCATGATTATCCTCTTTTGATTTAATGGCTATTGCAATCGTGCGCGTGCCCCAAGGCATGGAGACGGGCATGGGCAATAAATTTTGTTTGCTCATCGGAAGTGGTAACACGAACTGTTACACTCGATCCGGCCAATGCATGAAGTCCTGGTACGGATGTTTGGCCGTAAAACAATCCAATAGCAGCTGTATTGCTGCAAACAATCACGCGGGCAGTTTCTGGGGCAATAACCTCCATGGCCCCATTTTTGGCAACATCAATTGCCATGCCGTGTGCATCATCCTGCGGATTATTCGGATGACCGAATAAAATACGTTTTTTGTCATCCGTCATATCCCATGGATTGCCAATCAGTGCATAGGACTGCAGATGTAACTTTGCAGATAGTCCCACAACCGCCTTAACCGTTGAATTATCCCAGTCGAATTGATCAATAAAATCATTCTGTTTCTCTCGTGTGATTGCTATAACCCTTAGCCCGCCAAGCGAAACTTCTATCTGCTCGATGGTCAGTGGCACTGGTTTTTGCTGTGTTGAATTCATTACCCTTCTCCTTATTTTTTAATTTTAGGCGGCGTGTCGCCCCTTGGTGCTAGCATTTATAAAATCATAAACTCGCCCAGGAGACGAGTTATTTTTAAACTCGACAACCCCGGTACCAGTAGCAGCTGCATTCAACGACGGCTCCGCATTCTGTGTGGGTATATGCGCCCCACCGTTGCTTGATAAAGGCTTGCCTTTGCCCGGACAACAGCCTTTCTCCCCGTTACAGCCTTCGCACTTTGATGGCGCTTTTGGTTCTGTTGTTGCTACTGTTGTTGTCAAATCAAGTTTTGGCGGTCGGCGAGTAGTCGATACAACTTTCTCACCAATCACTTTTCCGCAACTGCAATTAGGCCCGCAAATATGTTCGCCCGGCTCCTTGGGCTTTAATGCCGCTTCGCCAATTTTTTCCGAAGGTTTGTACGAGGCTTTTTGATCCAGATCGACAAATTTTGCGTTTGACGAAACCTCTGACGATTGAGCAACAACAGCATCTAAGTCCAGCTTAGGTGGGCGACGATCCGCAGCAACCAATTTTTCGCCAACAATTTTTCCACACATACAGCCAGGACCGCATACATGTGCCCCCGGTTCTGTAGGCCTTGATGCAGCTTCGCCTATCTTCTCTGACGGTTTGTATTCAGTTTTTTTATCCTGCACTGCGACGGGCGCCGCCGGTGGTTGATCCGCTGGTCCTGAATCCACAGGCCTGGATGATGTTACGGGTTGCGGGGGTGCGTATGCCTCAGCAGCCGATTTATTGCTCTGCCCTGCCCTGGCAGCCTCAACCGATTTAGCAGTTATGCCATCAGCCGGAATAGCGCCCGAATTTCCTGCATCGACAGCACCCATAATCACGCTTCGCTGGGCTTGGGCGGGCGCTGCGGTGGGAACTGCCCCTGACTCGGTGTTATCATTACGACCCAAACCTGAAAAACCTGTGCCGCCACCACGCGCATCGCCAGTATTTGCACCAACATCGCCACCACGCACCGCGCTACCATTGGCGAGAATGGGGTTTCTGGCAGTGCTGGAATTGTCCACTTGGGCACCAGCACCGGCTAGCACAACACGGCGCGGTTCTGGCTCTTGCTGGCCACGCGTATCGCCACTGATGGCAACAACCGGCGGCTGATAAACAGCAGCGGCAACGGGACGATCATCATTCGCCGCACGGCCAATCGTGGCAATCGGGTTTTGGTAAGACAAGAGTACAGAAGCCGTGGCAGGTGCTATAGACACCGCTTCAGCAGCACGCACCACCGGTAGCGGAATCACATTCGCCCACGGATCATTAACCATAGCCCGCGCAGACATATTTTCACGCGGCACCGGCGTCAGGCCATTCGTGTCAGTTCGCGCAATAACATCCGGCATACGTGCCGTACCATCAAGCGGGCGAAGTGCAGCAGCGACCGTATCCACGCGGCGGCCATTTGGATCCAATAACGGCGTCGCCAGTAAATCATTGCGCGCCACCATATTCAGATTCAGAATGATCGGGTTATCTGTACGCAGCACCACCCCCTCCCGAAGTGGGCTAATAAGCGCGGCATTGATTTGTAGCGATAAATTTTCGATGGCGCGCTGCATACTGGGCGAAAGCGGCGTTTGCTGCGCCGCCAACAAAATAGAATCCACCCGCTGCAACCCAGCCAGCATCTGGAGGGAGGCAGGCGATAAATTCGCGGGCGCGATGCCGGGGATTTCCCGTGCCATCAAAACCATCTGCGCCAAGGCTGGTTGGGTCAACGCCAATGCCGACTGCGCCGCCGGATTTAATTTGCCGCTACGCGCCAATTCGGCCCCTACGGCTTGAAATTGCTGCGATGCCTGCGCCAAATCGCGCAACCAGGGTGTCGCCACCGTAATAGCCATTTTTTGATACGCCACCGCATCGATCAAGGCCGGGTTCTGCCGTATAAAATCCCGCACCGTGATAATCGCACTACGATTATGCGGATCAGCCACCAGGGCGCGCATACCGGCCTGTACCTGGGCTGGCTCGCTGTGGCGCAGCACCTGATACATCTGGCTTTCCATTTGCGCGATGCGCTGGAAACTTTGGTTGACCGCAACCGGCATAGCCATGCCAGGAAAAAAAGTTTGCTGCTGTTGTTGTATCAACAACAGCATGTGAATGGTGCGCGCCACCCACTCCACCTGCTTGCGGCCATCAAGGGTGTAAATCCCATCTGGAATAAGATCCAGCCAATCCTGCTCGAAACTACCTACCCCGCGCAACATCATCAGCCGCAGTAATTCCTGCAACGAACCTTGGGGCAGTTTTTTGGCATTGGCCAGCAAATCGCCAACAGCGCGTAAATCCTCGTCTTTACCTGATTTCAGCAATTCGATAATCAACGCCGCATCGACGGTGGTTACCGTTGGCTCACTACCATCCGCTTTAACCTTGCCAACCACACCTACATTTGTGCCACGCAGCGCGGCTATAGCACGCTCGCCGTGAAAGCTGCCATCGGCAAAATCACTAAGTATAAAACTATTTTTATTTCTAACCGCGGACATTACAATACCTGTGCCATTATAATGTTATTTTATAACATTTTTGTTATAAAGTAACAATATACTTTAAACAAGCTAAATCAAAGCACAGAACAACGAAAACTACGACCAAAGACGCCAGCAATTGCAATTAGAATAATTCTAAACTACCCAGTTCCCCGCAACGGCAAGCGGATTTCGCGATGGATATCCAGGTTCAGCAACAGCCCAAAACCGATCATCACCGCCAATAGCGATGTGCCGCCATAGGATAATAGGGGCAAAGGCACACCCACCACCGGCAACAAGCCCATAACCATGCCGACATTGATAAATAGATAAAGAAACAAATTGGTCGATAATCCAACCGCCAACAGCCGCGAATATTGCGATTGGGCATTGAATGCCACGAGGTAGCCATACGCGATCAGCAGCGCATATAGAATCAAAACTAGGGCTGCGCCGAACATGCCGAACTCCTCACCGAACACGGTAAAGATAAAATCGGTCTGCATTTCGGGCAGAAAATTCAAATGGCTTTGCGTACCGTCCAAATACCCTTTGCCAAACACGCCACCGGAACCCAGAGCGATTTTCGATTGGATGATATGATACCCGCTGCCTAGCGGATCTGTTTCTGGCTCAAGAAAAGTCAACACGCGCTGTTTTTGATAATCATGCATGAAATGCCACAGCACCGGTATGGCCGCCAACAGCGCGCTTATTCCGGCGATAATAACGCTTAGCCGTAAACCGGCCAACACCGTCAAAGTACCCGCTAGGAAAAGTAAAATGCTGGCCGTGCCAAGATTCGGTTGACGCAATATCAGCGCCACCGGAATCACGGTCAACAGAACCGGCACAACCAGGGAGCGCCAACCGCGAATCGATTCCGCGTCCACGCCATGATAATAGCGGGCCAAAATCAACAAGAGGCAAATTTTCATCAACTCCGATGGCTGTAACTGGATAAATCCTAAATCCAGCCAACGCTGGGCACCCATCCCGATACTGCCGACAATTTCAACCGCCACCAATAACACCAAGCACCCGCCATAAAGTAACGGCGCCATATGCAGCCAACGACGTATATCCACCAATGCCAGGAAAAGCATCAAACCAAAAAAGACGCAAAAACGCAGCAAGTGCGCGCCAGCCCAAGGTTGGAACGAGCCACCGCCCGCAGAAAACAAGGCCATCACGCCAATTAGCGCCAATAGCGTGATAATACCGATGACCGGCCAAGGTAAACGCTGCATCTTTTCCGGTATCGCCAGGCTGTCTGGTAGCGGCGTCCAAAAACGGTCGCGGGCCACTTCGTATAAATTGGCGATGGCTTTAATCATGCTCGTCCCCGCTGGGTTGTTGATCCGCTGGCAGTGGCGCTACTTCCGTTTCGGCAGCAGAGCGATTGGCCAGTTCCGGATCCCGAAGCTGCGCCATCAGCAATAAATCGCGGGCGATTGGTGCCGCCACGGCCGAACCCCCGCCGCCATGCTCAACAACAACGGCAGCGACGTATTTTGGCTGGGCTATGGGCGCAAAGCCGACAAAAAGGGCGTGATCGCGGTCGCGCCACGGTCGGTTCTCATTTTTAGTGATACCCCGCGCCCGCTCCGCCAAGCTGATGCGCTTGACCTGCGAAGTTCCCGTTTTACCTGCCATATCAAAGCCAGGTTTGCGAATTCGCGCGGCATAGGCGGTACCGTTCGGCTCCATCGTAACCTGGCGCATGCCCTCGATGACTAGATCTAAATGCTCCTGTTTGAATTTTGGGGCCAACAAATCTGGTGCGGCGCCAGCAGCAGCCTGCTGCTGTCCGCGCACTATGAATGGAGCGACTTGGCGATTGCCGTTTATCACCTGCGCCGTCATCCGCGCCAGCTGAATCGGCGTAGTTAGAACATAACCTTGACCGATACCGGCGATCAGCGTTTCGCCCAAATGCCAGGGCTTCTTAAATCGCTGCTGTTTCCAGCGCCGATCGGGAACCAAGCCCGACTTCTCACCCGGCACATCGATTCCCGTAGGGGCAGACAAACCGAGCTTACGCGAAGTTTCCGCCAAACGGTCGATGCCCAAACGGCTGGCTATTTCATAGAAATAAACGTCGCATGATTCACGCAACGCGCCGACCAGATCCAAATAGCCGTGCCCACCTTTTTTCCAGCAGTGGAAAATGGCGCTGCCCAATTCCGTATGCCCATCACAATAAATCCGCTCGCGCGGACTGACCAAACCATATTCCAAAGCCGAAAGGGCAGTGACGATTTTGTAGGTCGAGCCGGGCGAATACAATCCCGCCAAGGCCTTGTTGGTAAGCGGTACGCGTGGGTTGTTCAGCAATTCTTCCCACGCCTTGACCGAGATACCGTTATTGAACAAGTTGGAATTGAATCCCGGCGCCGAGGCCAAGGTAAGAACCTCCCCGTTATGCGCATTCATCACCACGGCCGAGCCGCTTTGCCCCTCGAGCAAGGCCATGGCCTTGGCCTGAATCTCGATGTCCAAGGTGGTGGTGATATCCTGGCCTGGCTTGCCCTCGTCCGTTGCCAACTCGCGGATGACGCGGCCATAGGCGTTGACTTCCAATTGGCTGGAACCGGCCAGACCGCGTAGCTCTTGTTCGTATTTTTTTTCTACGCCTTTTTTACCAACACGCAATTCCGGCGCCTTGAGCAACGGATCATCGCCAAAGACATTGCTATCCAGTTCTTTTTCCGAGACCGGCGCAACATAGCCTAAAGCGTGCGAGGTAATCTCGGCAAATGGATAATAGCGGCTTTGACCGACCTCGATGCTGGCGCCCGGCAGATCGAGATTATGCAGCTCGAGCGCAGCCATCTGCTCCCACTCTAGCGCGTCGTTGACCACGATGGGTTGAAATTTGGGACGCTTGACCAGTTCGGCCTGAATACGGCCGATATCATGCTCGCTTAGATTCAAAATGCGGATCAGCTTGGTCAGCGTCAGGCCCAGATTGCCGGATTTTTCAGGTATCAACAGTAGGCGGAAATTCTGCGCATTTTCGGCCATTACGACCCCGCGCCGGTCTTTGATCAACCCGCGCGGCGGGATCAATAGGCGCAGATTGATCCGGTTTTCTTCGGATAGTAGCTTGTATTTATCACCCTCGATAATTTGCAGATAATGCAAGCGGCCGAGCAAGGTCAAAACCAACGCCGCCTTGCCCGCGCCAAAAACCATGGCGCGGCGGGTGAATTGCCTTTGACGCTCGTAATCTCTGCTCATGGATAGTATTTAACCGCTATGCGCCAAATTGACAACCACGCGCAAGCCCCAGAGCAGCGGTATGGAAATCAAAACAAACGCCGCCGCTGTAAAAATGACCCGCCCCATAACCAACCCCATGCCCATATGCAGGCCAAAAGCCCAGCCCAACAACATCAAGCACAAGCTATGCGCCAACATGACCAGGGTAAAGGCCAGTAAAATCCAATAAATTGATTTGGCAAAAATATAGGGCCGCAACTGCTGTAACAGCAACAAAAGGCCAATATTCAATAACGCGTTCATGCCCAAAGGCAGATTAAAAGCCAGATCCTGCAATAACCCAATGCCAAAAAAAACGGAATAGCGCGTCAATTCCGGGCGAACCAAGACCCAAAAAAACATCACGATCAAACAGAGATTGGGGAAAATCGGATTAAGC
>CANGQU010000021.1 GCA_947456345.1 Alphaproteobacteria bacterium
AAACAAGAACGCGCCGCCATCCTCGAGCAGCAAGAATCCACGCCCCGGCCCCCACAGCGTCAATTCGATTTCATCGCGCAGCCCGCTATCGGTAATGGCGATGATGCGGAAATTTCGCCCCAGATTGAATGAATACCGCGCCAGCACGATTTGCGCCGTTTCCGCCAATTCATAGGTGAATGGCTGCGCGGCGACCCGCAATTTGAACACATCGCGCTGATCGCGGTATAAATTCAATTGCCGCGCGGCTTCGGCCTGGGCGAATACCGCCTCGTTGCCGCTGGCCACGCCGTCAATCGTAATCCGCCGGGCGTTCGGGTACGGGGTTTTGATCGCCGTATCCTCGGCCTTGCGGCTTAAATTGGCGTTGGCGTAAAGCCCGACATCATAGGCACTGACCGATCCGGCCAATTCCTCTTTGCTCATGGGCCGATAACGACGGTTAAAATTATACACCACCGCCCAAGCTGGGATTGCCGTTTGATCGCGGCTAAACGCAAAGGTTTGGCCCAGATCAATATTCTTGCTTTGGACGGTGGCGGGCAAGTCAAACCGGCCAATCGTCAATTGATCGTTTTTATCGAAATAATAAAACGCTCCGATGGTGGTGGCCAATTGATCCAGCACGTCGATGATTTTGATTTCATCGTTAAAAAACATGCCCACTTCCGGCGTGACGCCCAGCGCCGTGAACGACGCGGTGTTAATATCGGCCAACGCCAGCCCGGCAAAATCCCGGGCGATCCATAAAAATACGGCGGCCGCATCATCGCCACCGCCATAGGGCGAGGCGGTGCGCACATCGCATTCGACAACGCCCGCGGGTGCACCGGCGAGGGTAAAAGTGCCGCTGCTTAAATTGACCGTGGGCGATAACGTCACGCCGCGATCCCGGATCGCGATCGAGGTCATGGTGCCATCATTGACTTGGTATTGCTGATTCGCGGCGTGTACCAACGCCGCCGGCACGCCCGTGGCCTGACCGAAAACCAAGGGCTTGGGCTTACCCTCGAGGCTGTTTTGCACCGACGCACCGTATAAATTCGGCTGCAACGGTTTGTCGAACACATACAGCCGATCGCGCAGCCGGATCGTGACCGTGCGGTCGCTGAATTCGATTTGCTCGGTCACCCCTTGATAAATTTTGGTGAACGCGCCGCGCCCTGCCCCCACCGCACCACGATAAATGCGGAATTGGCGGGTATTAAAACTGTATTCGGTCAGATAATCCAGCGCGGCGTCGCCGTTGTTCAATTCGCAAAACCCGCGCGCCGGCACATTCTTGCCGCCGATCCGATCCCCATCGAACAGGCTGCGTTCCAACGAAAACGGCACCACCGCCCGGGCGATATACGCCACATTGGCTGGACTATCGGCCGGGCCGGTATTCAGCGGATGGGTGCTGAAATACAGCGTTTGCACCGCCGCCGAATCCAGGCTGTAGGCATCGATTTCAATCAGATACTGCACGGCGGGCATGAATTATGCCCCCGCCGGGCGAACATCGCCCCGCGTTAGCCGCTCGTTCAATTGCGCCAGCAAATCCCGCACCGATTGCATTGTTTGCTGCAAGCTGGTGCTGTTATCCGTACCCACCGCCGTTTGCCGATCAATCGCCGCCACCACATTATTACCACCGCCGCTGCCCAGAATTTGTTGAAACAATCCCGTGGCGCGGGCGAAATCGGATTGGAACGCCCCGCCCGAGGCGTTGAAATCGCGCGACAGGCCCAAAAACTGATTGGCCACCGCGCTGAAATTATTGCGCGCGGACGCATCGCCACCCAGCGCCGCCTGGGCCGTCGATTCCAATTGGCTACGCGACAAGGCCAGTTTTTCGGCGCTCGAAAGCGCCGAATTCGATCCCAGCAAGGTATCGAACAAACCGCGTTGCAAATTGATCAAATCATTATTCGATTGCTGGGTTATCTCCTTGCGGCGGGAGGCATATAATTCCTCGATCTGCAAAATATCGGCGCCGATGTCTTGGGCCTGTTTAATCCGCGCGTCGCGTTCGCGGTCCAATTCGCGCAAGGCAAAACCCTGCGGATCGCGCAAGCGCAACAATTCATCGGCCACGCCGGTGTTAAAATCGCGCCTTTGCCCGGGCAAGGCCAAGGCGGCCAGCAAATCATTGATGGGCTTGCCTGAATTGGCCGATAAAATGCTTTGAAATTCCGCATTGGTGCCGGTCAGGCCACCCAGGGCGGTGCGCACCGCCCCCTCAATCAATGCCTGGTCGTTGGCAAAATTGGTTTTTTGCCCATTGGCCAGGACAAATCCGGGATCGCGGCTGCCCAGCGAAACGTTAAACAACCCACCGCTGAAATTGCCGCCGGTCAAATCGCGGATCGATTTCAGCGCGCCGTTGATCTGCGCCGCCACCTGATTAAAGCGATCCAGGTTTTCGGTGCCCTTGGGCGTCGATACGCCGGCAACCGTGCCCGCCGCGTTTTGAAACAACGCGCCGGTGTTGGGATCGAAAAACGCCCCGGCGGATTTGTTGCTGGGTTTTTTATTGCCTAACAACCCGCTGGCCAATAACCCAAGCCCGATTCCCGCCACCGGCAAGGCAATAGAGCCGAAAGTTGTTAGCGCACCCGCACCCAGGGACGCCGCCCCAGGGAGTAGCGGCCCAGCAACGCCGGTGGTCAACCCCAATGATGTTGTTAAGCCGGAAAGGCCAAGCGAATTGATCGCACCCACCGCCAAGCCACCGGTCGGTAAAAAACTGCTGCCGAGCGACAACAGGCTGCTGCCAGAAATGCCGCCAGCGCCACCGCCGCCGATATTGCCGGCGCTGGCCGATCCACTGGATAATAACCCGCCCAGCAAACTGCCCACCACCGGTCGGACCAAATTGGCCGACAACACTTCGGCCAGGGTTTTGGTGAAAATCGATTTGATCTGCTTGCCCAATTCACCGAACGAATTGACGCCACCGTTTAAAATATTTTCAAACGCGCCCGAAAACGCGTCCTGGATATTCTCCGCCGCACGCAAAATCGGCCGATTCCATAATTCGGCGGCTTGCTGCGCGGCTTCCTCTTGTTGTTTTAGCAGGGCTTTTTGTGCTGCCTGCTGGCCTTCAATCGCTTCCTTTTGGTCATAAAGCGCCGCGGCCAATTTTTCCGCTTGCTCGACCTGCTTGCGGCGTGATCCTTCGGGAAGCTTGGCTAATTGTTCTTGAATAAATAGCAGCTTTTCATCGCCCTTTAACTTTAACTCGCCGAGGCTGATTTCTTGCTGAATACCGGCAATGCGTTTTTGCGCCTCATCCGCTATTTTTTGGGCGGCCTTACTCTGTTCCTCTCGTTTTTTCTTTTGTACTTCCTCGTATGCTTGAAAATCAGCAAGCTGCTTTGCCTCAAATGCTGTTAATTGAGCAATCTGCTGTGCTTTGGCTTCTGCATCACGGCCAGCTTGTATATCGTTAATTTCAGCGTTGATATTCTTAAGCCTGCCAGGAATTTGATATTCTGGCGTAGAAAACAAAGATGGTGATATTAATTGTTTTTGCAGCTTATCTCTTTTTTCTAACAAAGAATTTAAACGCTCATCTTCGGTAGTTTCCAATAAATCGGTAAACGACCTTAAAATATTTGTTAGGCCTTGCACCGCTATCGTAGCGGGGCGCGTGTCAGCAAATTTTTTACCTAAATCCTCCCACGCCTTTCCCAATTGATCGGTGGCACCCAACAGTCCGCGCGCATCGCCCGCGCCACCCACCGCCCCTTCGAGTGTTTTCAATAAAAGCGCAGTCGCCTCGGCCTGCTTACCGGATTTCAGCAAACCGTCAATCAGGTCGGCGTTGGTGCCTAAAACTTTTGTTATGTTTTGATCAAGCCGCCCCAGCCCATCCGCTGGGTTGGCTAACGATCTAGCCAAAGCCTCTGCATTGCCCTTGATGTCACCACCGAAGGTCGCCGCCAAATCTTGGCCGAGGCGTAAGACCCGGGTGAAATTATCGCCCGTCACGCTGCCAAAAGTGGCCACCGAGGTGGTAGCGGCCAAAACCTGTTCCTCGGTTACAGCCGTGGTTTTTTCTAACTGGTCAGCATAACTTTGCAGTTGTGATTTGGATAAGCCAGTCGTATTTCCTGTGGCTTTTAAAACAGCATCCAGTTTCCCTACAGCTTGTTCATATTCAGCTAGCTGTTTTAAACCTGCTTTATAAGCTAGAGAAAGCGTGGTGGTGGCGACGGCTGTAGCAACTCCAATCGGCCCCAATCTAGACAAGACGCTACCTACAACACCAGCGCGACTTGATAAATTGCCTATACTGTTTGACAATTCGCTGCTGACGGCGTTGATTGCCTGTAGCCCGCCGCTGGCGGGCGTGCTGGCCGAGCGGATGCGATCCAGCGCCGCCTGACCCTTGTCGCCCAATTGCTGCAACGCGCGCACAGCCGATGCGGGATCGGCCTTGATCGCTAGGACAAATTCACGCGTCGTCATTGCTGTCGATTAATCCTGTTTTTTGGCCCAAGCGTTCATAGGCGTCGTTAAAAAATTCCGGCATCGCGGCTTGCGCGATTCTGTCCGCTCGGCCACGGTTAAACCTTGGCCGCACCCTGGTTTGTTTCACCAACACGTACATTGGCACGTCCGGTTTATTCGGCTGGCGGTACACCAACAGCGCCACGTTCGGATTCCGCGTCGGGCGGAAAAACAAAGTCCCCTTTGGCCAATCCTCGGGCCGCAATCTGGCATTGGCCCCACCGCGCCCTGCCCCGCCCCGGCCAACGCCGGGTAATGGCACCGCCAGCCACCGCCGGCGGTTGGGGCGAATCTCCCCGCCCGCTCCCAACACCGTGGCCAGATCGATTTTCCCGCCCGGCCGTTTATAATCGGCGGCGGAATAGACAAACCCTTCGAGCACATCGGTGCGGCGGTTGCCGCCCTTGGGCGGTTTCACGCTGCGGCGCAGCGGTTTGACCAGGCCGCGTAAACCGGCGGCCTTGATGTCGGCGCGCAATTCCCGTTGCAGCAAGGTCGTGGCGCGGCGCACCATGCTGTTGCTGGCGCGCAGCACCACGCGCTGTTCTAGCCGCAGCAATTCATCGAGGCGGCCATCAAACGCAGCGTCCAGGCGCATCATTTCCCCTTTTTATTGGCTTCGCTGGCGGAGGATAAAATAGCGAACGCATCCAGCATGATCGCCGCCTGATCCAGCGTGCCGCCGGCATCGGGCAAAAACCCGGGTGCCATGCCGCCCTGAAACAACCGCCACAGCCGGATGGTTTCAAAATCCCCGTCACCAACTAAATCGCGCGGGTTGTCGTGATAGACCACACCACCGATCAACCACCCTTGGTGGTCGGGTTCTGGCGTTGTGGTAAAGGCGTTGGGCTCGGCGGTGATAGCCAACGCCAGGATTAGTTTTTTTCCTGATCCTTGGTGGGTGACATCAACCGCAGCGCCTCGAACCCCAATTCGACAATCGCCGCATCGGGCAGCGCGTTAAACGCCGCATCGCGCACCATCCCGGTGCTGTCAGATTCAAACGCCACGGGATAATTTTCCCAGCCGCGCAGCGCGTATTTGGCGGCCAGGATCACGGTCATATCGTTAAAATACGCCCGCAGCACCGCCAATTCGCGCAATTCGCCGCAGGCATCGATCAATTGGTTTTCCAATTTAAATCGGGCAGCGGCCGAATCATCGTCATCGGCCAATAGCAACGCCGTGGCGGATTCGTGATCCACCGGCGAGAGGTATTTTTTGGCCGCATTTGCCAACGCGGATTGGTAGGCGGTGTGGCTGATCTGCTTGGCGGTCATCGCCAAATCGCGCCGGTATTTGGCGCGCTCGGCAATGGTCAACGGGGCCAGCATAAAAACCGGCAGCGGTTTTTGTTCGGCCAAGGCGGGCGGGGTAAAGCGAATCCGGTCGCGCGCGGAAATGGGCAGCATTAATACACCGCCAAAAATGCGCCAGAATCCTGGCCTTGGCAGAAAAATGCCGTTTCCTCGGTCGCCAGGCCGTTGTTATCGCCTGCGTTATAACTCGTGTACAACGCCGAGGGGATGGTGACGGCAATGCGGTTGCCCACCACCGCCGCACCGCCCGTCAGCCGGGCGATAATCGGCTGCGCCGTACCGTTGCGAAACGCGGTCATGATGTCGCGCGTGGCCACCAACGTGGCCAGCGGATTGATGTTGCCGGTCATGGCCCGGGTGGTGATTTCCGGCACGGTAAACCCTTCGGATTGATTCGGGTCGCCCGGGAATACCAAATTGGATTGGCTGGATAGCGACAGACTGTTCAGCGCCGTTGGCACGCGATTGACGCGCATCGCCGAATTGCGGAACACGCCCGGCACGGTGCCGTCATAGGCGATATTGGGAGGTAACGCCGCATCGGTTTTGGCCACGAACAAGCCGCTGAAATTAAACGTGGCGCGAGCGGGCGCGGCCGTCGGGAATTCAAACGACACGCTGCCCCGGCAATCGCGCAGCGTGTACAACACGCCGTCCTGGTAGAAACCGACGGTTAGGCTGGGGATGTTGCTGGAAATCGCTGCGTACAACACGTGCGCCGGGATGGATGCGACCGAGGTGCCGGACAAAGCCGACGCGAACGCATCGCCCAAGGTCGTCAGGCGGCCCACGGTGTAATCGATAATGCTGGCATAGCTGGGCGTGGCGGGATTGCCGCCGATCAATACCGGCATGCCACGATACAAATTGGCCGTGGCGGCAAAGCCCGTGCCGGCGGTAAAGCCGGTGGTGGTCCCGGCCGTGGCGGCGTTACCCGCGATAAAGCGGCGCAGGGTAAAGGTGCCGCCCGAGGATTCGTTAGTCAGGGCCGGGGCCGAGCCGTCAATATTGGTAACGGTGATCGAGCCGGCGGCCGAGGCGGTGACGCGCAATTCGCGGCTGGCATTGGCCGGGCTGGATAAATGCAAAACCGTGCCGATGGTGAACGGCGCCAGGCCGTTGGCCGAATCGGTAATGGTGTTGGTGCCGGTGACGGCAAAGGTGGTGCCGGTTAAGGGGGTGACATTGGCGGTTTCCGAAAAACCGCAGGCGCGCAGCAATTTGCCCCATTGCGGCGCTACGCCCGGGGTGCCGGTGCCCTTGAGATAAACCGTGAACGACATGCTGGCCTGCAACCCGCCAACGATCGGCCCGCGCGAATCGAGCGAGCCGGTGACTTCGTTCGTATCCGTGTTTTGCGGCGAAAAGCTGATTTGCGGATTTTCCACCAAAATGCCATCGGCGGATGCGGATAACGATTCGGCGACGCCTTCGGCGGCTTGGATTTTCGCCAACACGGCGGCATTGCGGGTGCGTAAAGAGGGCATGAGAACTCCTTGGGGTTAAGAATTAAGGGCCAGCGTTGTAGGGGTCGCCGGCCGGGGTCATAAACGATATTTGCAGCAACAGACTGAAAGCGCCGATACTGCCGGCACCGGATTCATAAGACAGATCGCGATCCAGCGAAATTTCGCGGGTGTCGATGGCCAAGCCTGAAAAACTGACATCCACCGCGATTTTTTCGACCACGGAAGCGTATAATTCATTGATCGCTTGACCGACCGATTTGGTGGCGGTTTTTTTGGCGTAGCCCTCGATAAAAACATCCAGCGTGTATTGGGTGTAGCCGGAATTTTCGCTGACCACGGTTTGCTGATCCTCGCGGATCACGAGCGTATTCGGCACTTGCACATCGGTGTCGCGGTTGCGTTCGACCACCGCGCCCGAGATGGTTTGCAGGCGGCTGTGCACGGCCTGCAAAATCAATTCGACGGTGGGCAATGGCATGCTAATCCTTGCGCAATTCCAGACGCCAGATCACGGCATCCACATCCAATTCGGTTTTTTGCACGCGGAAATTACCAAGTGCCGTTTGCAGCACATCCCCCTCGGCCGCGTTGGGCATATCGGTGCGGCGGGCAGTGGCCAAAAACGCTTGCGCGGAATAGCCGGTATTGAACAGCCCGGCATCGGCATGGGCTTGGTCCAGAACGATATTCACCGTCACGCCCTGGCCAATACCTTGGGGCAAATACGTGGCGGCGATGGCAAAATCGGCGATGGAAAAATATCCCGCCAGATCAATCGCCGTTTCAATCGCCATTATTTCTTGCCTTTGCCGCCGGTTTTATTGCCGGTTTGGCCGGTCTTTTTGCCGCTGGGGGCAGATTTTGGCGCGCTTTCTGGCGCGGTCAGGGCTTCATCGACCGATTCTTTTTCTCCGGCTTTATCATCCGTGGATGCATCGTTTTCGGATTCGTCCGTGGCGGCTTCCTCATCGCTAAATTGTAGCGGCAAGTCCACATAATCATCGGCGCAGATTTTCGCCCGGCCAGAATTCAACAACAGTGCCAGTTTTTTATC
>CANGQU010000022.1 GCA_947456345.1 Alphaproteobacteria bacterium
CGAATTCGTGTTGGAATATCGGCACAAGCAGCCGATTTTTTGGAAAATCGCCCCCTTGGTCGGGGTGATGGCCACGGGCGATTCCGCCGTGTACGGCTTTGCCGGGATTGACGCCGATTTTTTTATCAGCAATCGTTTTGTCCTGAATCCGAATTTTGCCGTTGGCGCCTATAGCAACGGCGACGGCAAGGATTTAGGTCATGGCTTGGAATTCCGTTCGGGCCTGGAACTGAATTATGTGTTGGACGATCAATCGCGTTTTGGCGTGGCGTTTAACCACATTTCCAACGCCAGCCTGGGCGATTCCAACCCCGGCACCGAATCGTTGTTGGTGAATTACTCCATCCCGATGCAGTGGTAATTTTCGCCATTTAATCGCGTAGTCTCATCCCCTCTCCGCGCCGATTGGGCGTATAGTGGTACATCTCCATTCTTGATTGGTATTTTTGCTTGGGCGTGCGGCGGCGCTTGACCGCTTGTTGCCGGGCCGTTCGGCCTTTTCCAAGCCCCTGTTGCGATTGGGATCCGGCGGCTTTGCGTCGCTGGTTTATTGTACCAATCAGAGAAAGGATAGCGTCATGACCAATCCAACCCCAGCGCAGGACGGCAATGCCAGATTATTGGCTAGTACCATCGCGTTTACCCTCCATTTGGAGCAATGCACGGATGCCGCGTGTCTAAAGCAGGCTCAGGAAAACAGCGCGGCCAGTTTGCGCCAAGCGCAGCGTTATGACGCGGCGGAATTGTTGCATGCGTGCGAATCCAGCGCGGCCGTCCTGCGCCTTTGCCAGCACGACGCGGCGATAGCATTGCAAGCGGCGCATGACAAAAACGCCGCGCAGGTGCATGAAAAAAATCAAATCATTTCCTGGCTAAGCGGCGATTACTCGCATCAAGTGGAGTAGGTGTGTTTAAACCTTGTGTAACCAACAATCCCGTGATTCTGAGGCCTTCGTGCAAAGATGGACGCTACGGTAAGGGTTATGTAACTTATTGAGCATTAATTTGGTTTATGTATTTTAAATTATACGCGGCATCTGTAAAGTAGTCACATGTGATCTGTCCCCGTAGCTCAGCTGGATAGAGCAAGCGTTTCCTAAACGCTAGGTCGGATGTTCGAATCATCTCGGGGACGCCAAAATTTTTTACAGTCAATATCTAAATTTTTTTGGCCGCTTGTCGCGCAATCCAAGTTTCAACAAGAAATGTTGCCATCGTTCCTGCCATATTTACTGCTAAAGCAGCATGACGAGCTAATGGCTTAATAGGTTTACCTCCTTTACCATGAGCATCACCAATTTTATTTCTTAAACTACCTAATCTGCCCACTATTTGTTGGGCGGAACCTAATATTGCACGAAAAGATTCTTCAGTATGTTGAGATGGAGCTAGATTAAGTGTATTGGCAGCATTGTGGTATAGTGCCGGCAATTCATCGCTATCGTTATATGAAATACGCTGTTCATCTAGAATGCGTTTGCAGACCGTTTCAAGCAAAGTTCGTGCAGAAGTGATAGCGCCTTCTGGATCGGTGGAACGGCGTTGTAAAGCTTTCTCCCATACTGCGTGAACTCCTTCTGCATCAAAAGATTGAAGCGCACTTGAAATTGCAGCATCAGCAGGTGCTTGGTTTTTTGCTTCTAAATGGTCCAATAAAGGTTGCAAACCGCTCCAAATAATTTCTCGCCGTTCTCGATATGTGGGGGCTCGACTTTTTATGTGTTGCCAAAAATGATCTAAATCACGACATGTTCGTATGAAATCAGGTAATAACTTCTGCGCTAATGAGTCAGATGTAAGGTCGTGCCGTAATTTTTGGTAAACTACACCATCTCCTATCCCGTTGCGGCCTGTGGCACGGTTAATCAAAATGTTTTGAAGCAGATCTACCTTATCTATTTTGTTATCAGGTAAAGTCTGATCTATCATCTGTTGTTCTAAGTTCAAAGTTACCCCTACCGTTACCCTGCCCCAAATTCCATAGCCGCGTCGTAAACCTAAACACCTAATACCCCCACAAATTTCAGCTTCAATCGTTAAAAAGACCCGGTAATTAGGAAACGCTTGCTCTATCCAGCTGAGCTACGGAGACACAACAGGTGATGCAGCGAATTATAGACGGGCTTACGGCCTTTGGCCAGCTGATCCCCCTACGCTATCCGCTTTCGCCGAGGCTACGGCGAGACAAGAAGCTTCGGGGGACAGGGCTACGGGGACACACAGCAGAAACACTGAATTATACCCCGGCGGGCGGGCTTTGGCCAGGCGGTGCGGGGGTAATAAAATCGATTTTGCCCGATTGTAACCTTTTGCGTTTTGGGCGCGTAAGCCTTGTATACGTTCACATTTTGTGGACTTGGGCATTTTGCCCATGCCCCAACATCTAACCCCCGAGGTTATTATGAAAAAGATTTATATGCTGTTGCTACTGGTTTTTGGTTTAACCAATCCGGCATTAGCCGATGCAT
This sequence comes from Alphaproteobacteria bacterium, assembly GCA_947456345.1. Classification (GTDB taxonomy): domain Bacteria; phylum Pseudomonadota; class Alphaproteobacteria; order SHNJ01; family SHNJ01; genus CANGQU01. Next base: position 2,469 of record CANGQU010000022.1, read on the forward strand.
GGAACACCGACACGGGTGGATTTTTGTCCAAAGGGACAGGCGCTGTGATCGAGGGGTATGACCCCGTCGCCTATTTCACCCAAAAACAAGCAGTGAAAGGTAAGCCTGAATTCAAAGCCAGCCATAACGGTGGTGAGTTTTGGTTCACCTCGGCCGAGAATCGGGATTTATTCGTAAAAAACCCCGGGCAATACGCGCCGCAATATGGCGGTTACTGTGCCTATGCGGTGGCGGCAAAAAACGATCTGGTCACGGTTGATCCCAATTCTTGGTCTGTTGTGGACGGTAAATTATACTTGAATTACGACAAAGACATTCAAGCCACTTGGGAAAAAGATATGAAAAAATATTTGGCACAATCCGAGAAAAACTGGCCAAAGTTAAATCAATCCACCCCCAATACCACCACTAACTAAGAGATTCGTCATGATCAGCCTTAATCCCAAAACCGTGCAAATCGTCCTGACGCTTTACATCGCGTTTGTGTTTTTGCAATCGTTGTTTTTCAAATTCACGTATTCGCCGGAAACCGCCTATATCTTTGCCACCTTGGACGCATGGGCGGCGGGGTTTGGCTTTAGCGGCCTGTTCGTCCCACCCGGCATTTTTAATGCTTATGTCATCGGTTCGGCAGAGTTGGTGGCATCCAGTTTGTTAGTGGCGGGCTTGGTGTTGTCCTTGCCGTTATTGGGCATCGCCGGTGCCGCCTTGGCGGTTGCGGTGATTTCCGGGGCGATTTTCTTTCACTTGTTCACTCCCTTGGGCGTCGAAGTGTTCGATGATGGCGGCTTGTTATTCGCCATGGCTTGCGGCGTTTGGTTGGCGGGCGTAAGCTTGTTGTGGTTGAACCGATCCATCATTATCGAATTATGGGCTCGTCATGTCGCTTGAGGCGCTATTACATTCTTGGCCTGCCTACGCGATGAACCCCCTGGCGCTCGCATTCGGGTTGTTTGTCCTTACCTTTGTGCTCGAAGACTTGGCGTTGGCCTTGGGCGCTTGGGTGTATGGCATGAATTTATTGCCACCCGCGACCATTGCTGTGGTGTTGTTCATGGGAATCTTGCTGGGGGATTTATGGTTATATGCTTTGGGTCGTTACGGCAAACGCTGGCCCGCGTTGGCAAGATTATTTGCCCGGCCCGGCATTAAGCGCGTTGGCAATATATTGCATAACAACCTTTGGGGCGCGGTGTTCACGGCCCGTGGCGTGCCGGGCATGCGCTTGCCGGTGTATACCGGAATCGGCGCCTTGGGCGTGCCGGCACTAAAATTCATTATTATGGCGATGGCGGCGGTGATGCTCTGGGGCGGTTGTTTCGCCTTGGCTTTGCTGGTGGCGACCCATTTGGGGCTTATGTTGGATGGCGTTTGGCATATGGTGTTGCCGCTTTTGGCCATAAGCGTGTTTGCGATTTTACCGCGTCTGATTGGCCGCCGCCTTAGACCGGTTATGGCGGCCTGACCCTATGCGTGAACTCTCCGACAATGGCCAAAGCCTTGTGCCAGCTGCAAAAGCCGCGACTAAAACCCTATCTTTTTTTGAATTCTGGCCTGGCTGGTTGTTTTACACGCCGATGCGGCTGTACTGCTTTTGGCTGGCATTGCGTTTTCGTGGCCTGACCTTGCCCGCGAACGCCAATCCGTTGTTCGATGCCGGTGGGCTAGTAGGTGAATCGAAATCGCAAATCCTGCGCCAAGCGCCGAGCGAATTAGCGCCGCTTTTTGCCGCGCATGTTCTAACCGCGCGGACCGAACTTGACGTCGCCAGCGATGTTGCCAGCGCCAAGCAGCAAATGGCTATGGCCGATCTGGCCTATCCCTTGGTGGCCAAGCCCGATATCGGTTGCCGGGGCATGGGCGTACAAATTGTAACCAACGATGCCGAGCTGGAGAGATATTTGCAACAATTTCCGGCCAGTCATAACGTCATGCTGCAGCGTTTGCACGATTACCCGCACGAGGCCGGATTGTTTTACATCCGCCATCCGGATTGGGCGCGGGGAATTATTTTTTCTTTGACCATAAAACAATTCGCCTATGTAACCGGCGATGGGCGGGCCAGCTTGCGGCAATTGATTGAAAACGATTCGCGCGCGGGAAAAATCGCCCATTTATATCTGCCGCGTCATCGTGCCAATTGGGATTGGGTTGTCCCGGCGGGGGAGAAATTCCGCATCGCTTTCGCCGGATCGCACAGCCGGGGCACAATTTTCAAGGATGGGGCGCATTTGATCACGCCCGCGATGGTTGAAAATTGGGATCGGTTATGCCGCCAGATTCCTGAATTTTATTTCGGCCGCTTCGACGTGCGTTATCATAATTTGGCAGATTTGGAAAACGCGACCAATATCAAGATCGTCGAGATCAATGGTGCCGGGGCGGAGGCGACGCATATCTGGGACGCCGATTGCAGTTTGTGGGCCGCGTATAAGACGCTTTGTAAACAATATTGGCATGCGTTTGCGATCGGGGCCAAGAACCGGGCGCGGGGTTTTACGCCGCTGCGGATTCTAGAACTGCGGCGTTACTATAAACTGCATCGCAAATTGGCGAATTTGTACCCCCACACCCACTAGGCGCAGGCGGCGTTGGCCTTGCGCTCGAACCGGCGCAGATCATCCAGCAATTTTTGGGCATAGCCCGCGCCGTACCGCAATTCCAAAAAGGCGAATAAATAAGTGTCTTCCTGTAAGTTTTTTGCCATGTCGGTCTGACCGTTGTTGTTGGCGGCGAATTCCGGGCTCATGGCCAGATTGTCGTTTTGGGGATGCGGCATACCTACTCCATATCGTGCTAATAATATTTCTTCTCGCTATAGAAGGGATACTAGACGCCTGATATTAACAAAAGGTAAACGCCAGCATAACAGGCTGTGCATAAATCGCATGGGTGGTATGACTGATGCCAAAGTGCAATATTACCCGGGCAGATGCCGGTTTTACCGGCCTTCTTGGCGCCAGGCGGCCATAAACAATAACAATCCCGCCAACAAATAAGCCAAAGGCGGGATCAGCGGGTATTGTTTGATCCCGGCCACATTGTAATTTTGGTTACGGCGAATGCCAATCCAGCTCTGGCCGCTCATTTGCCGGTTGGCGTCCAAATGGCGCAAATCCGGGATGCCGTCCTCGCTGATCCAGCGGATTGAGCCCTCGGCATGTTGTAAATACGGGGTCAATTTATCCTTGGTGCTGATAATGTCATGCAATTCGACCGGATTGCTGCCGCCCACGCCGATCAATATTTTCTGGCGCTGATTGCTGATCCGGTACAGGCCGGATTTCGCCACATCAATTCTGGCTTGGGCCAGGCCGGGGGAGATTTCGGTTAAGGTCACCGCCTCAGTCTCGCCGCCGGGGTGTTCCAGGCTAACCAAAAGCGGCGATGGGCCAAGGCTGCGTTCGGTGATAACCAAACTACGGCCCGAAGCTTCGGCTTGCAAATCGTTTTCTTCCAGATGCGGTTCTTTCATCAGCCAATGGCTGATCCGGCGCAGCAATTCGGAATGTGGCCCGCCGCCCTCGTAGCCGCGCGCCCACAGCCAGATATGATCGGAAAATAATTGCGCTACCCGGCCTTCGCCGACGCGTTGCATCACCAAAAGCGGTTTGTCATTCAAGCCCGACATTAAAACATCGCCGCCGCGCACCGTGGCCATGGTCTGGCGCAGCCACGGGCCCCAGGATGGCGGCTTGCCGCCGCCGCTGCCGGGCAAATCGGCAGTGACGGGATGGCGTTTGCCCGCATCGGTCAGGCCGGGCACAAAGCGGCTTTGCGCCACTTCTTGGCTGCTGATGCCGGGTAAAATCGTGCCAACGGGGGTGTCGAATAAACTGAGGCTGCCGGTAGGCAGCGGCCCCTCGGCGTCCAAAAGTGCGCCGCCGCCTTTGACATAATCGACGATATTTTGCAGATATTCGTTCGGCAAAACGCCCAGGCGGCGGTAGCGGTCAAAAATTACCAAATCGAATTCATGCAATTTTTCTTCAAATAATTCTTTGGTGGGGAAGGCGATCAGCGATAATTCCTGGGTCGGAATCACATCCTGTTTTTCCGGTGGGCGCAAAATAGTGAAATGCACCAAATCCACACCGGGATCGGCCTTGAGGTAATTGCGCCAGACGCGTGTGCCCGGATGCGGATCGCCCGAAATCAGCAACACGCGCAAGCGGTTGCGCACGCCGTTAATGGTCACCACCGCCTCGTTATTATCGGCGGTCAGCTCGTTTGCAGATGTGGGTATAGACAGCGCGAATACGTTCGATCCCGCATGCGCGGTCAACAGCGGCACATCTACCGTTTGGTTGACTGGTGCGTTGATGATTTGCACCTGGCCTTGATCGTTGCGGATCGTCACGGGTAATTCGCTGGCACTATCGCCTGCGGTGGCATCGATGCGCAATTGCATCGTGCTGGTATCGCCGACCAGGGCAAAACTGGGGCTGCGAATCACGCTCAGCCGCCGGTCCGATTCATCGGGCTTGCCTGTCAACAAGATATGCAGGGGAATGTGTTTGAATTCCCCATCCAGCGCGGGCACATCATGAATCTGCCCATCGGTGATGGCGATGATCGCGCCATAATGATCGAGCGGCAAATCGCCGGTGCCGCGGGCGATGGCTTCGAATAACAGGCTGCCGCCGCTATCGGCGGTGCTGTCGGCCATGCTGAGGCTGCGCTGTTCGATCTGTGCCATTTTGCCCAATTTTTCTTCGATCGCGGTAGCGATTTTATCGGTCTCGGCGCTGCGGCTGCCCAATTGATTGCTGCTGCTGTGATCGCGGATTACCAAAACCGTGTCGGGTTTGTATTCGCGCTGCTCCTCGATCAAAACCGGATTCCATAATACCAGCGTGCATAACGCCAATGCCGCCGCGCGCCACGGCCAGCCGCGAATGTGCCGCGCTGCGGCATATAACATAAAGGCGCTGATCAGCACCGCCGCCAGCCCAAGCCAAAGCGGCGGCAGCAGCGGCATAAAATCGATCAGCCATTGTTCGTTATGGAGCATTGCCTAAACGCTCCAAAATAGCGGGGACGTGGACTTGATCGGCTTTATAATTGCCGGTCAAGGCGTACATCACCAAATTGACACCAAAACGCCGGGCGGTTTCGCGCTGCGCCTCGCCGCCGGGCGATACGGGCAGCAACGGTTTGCCCGCCGCATCCGTGGCCCAGGCCCCGGCCCAATCCTGGGTGCCGACAATGACGCTGGCCACGCCATCGAATTGATTGCCGGTATCGGCCGCCAGCCACAACGTCAAATCGGCATAACGTCCTGGCCAGGATTTCAGCAAATAAAAACTGCGCAATATAACATGATCGGCGGTGATCGGTTGCAAGGGCGGCAGGTATAAATTTTGAAACGCCTGCGCCAATTGATTTTGCGCAATCGCCGCACCCGTACCATCGCGCGTGTCAATTACCAACAATCCGCCATTTTGCAGATAGGCGCCCAGACGCTGTGCCGCCTGGGGGCTTAGGATCGGTCCGCCGCCTGGGGTGAACGGCCAATACAGCAAGGGATAAAACGCCAGCTCGTCCTGGGTGATATCGATGCCAACCGGATCTGCGACATCGACGGCCGTGCGCTGTAACAAGATTTGCGACAGGCCACGTAAGCCCGCCGCGCTGATCCGGTCAATTTCGGTTGCGCCCGTGCGGATATACGCCAAGTGTACTTTTTGCGAATTGTCCATCACGCCCGCCCCGGCCTGGCCCGCCCACAGGCAAAGCACCACCGTTGCCACCGGCGGTAACGCGCGCCGCCAGAATTGCCAAAACCGTCCCAAATTTAAACGCACCAAGGTATCGAGCAATGCCAGCAATAAAATCGCCGCATATAAATAGGGGCGCAAATCGCGCTC
>CANGQU010000023.1 GCA_947456345.1 Alphaproteobacteria bacterium
TCATGCATCGCTGCAAGCCCAAAATGCATCCTACGCCCACTCACTTGGCGGGACAGATGTAGTCCTGGCGGCGGGCTATACCCCGCAAAGCATCATCAATATGCCAGCGCCAACCACTGATGTACTAAAGGATAATCGGTCCTTGGCCTGGAGCGCATTGTCCGGAATGCTGGCGCTTGGCATTGTTTCTGCTGCGATAGTGGCGCGCGCGGATAAATCTCGCTAAGCCTAGGGTATTGCTTCCGGCCGGTTGACTTTGCCCTATATTAACGGGCGCCGATGGTTTTGCGGGTTTCTTGGGCTTGGCGTAAACTCCGCAAGTCGGGACCTTTGGCATCGCGCGCCTCTGGCTTGATCCAAAATGCGCCAACAGCGCTTTCGCCGCCGTTCGATGACGACACTTGCTGTTCGCCAATATTCACCGTCACCGCCCCATCCACTGTTGCTGCATAACTATAGGCTTGGCGTAATTGTAGCGCCAAGCTGTCTTTGGCGGTGGCGACGGGTTGTGCGTCGGCGATGGCAAAGTTTACGCCCTGAACGTCATGAAAACGAATATTGCTGACAACCACCCCGTTGCCAAAAGCCGTGCGTGGCACCGTTGCTAGCATTTTTGTAAAATCTTTGGGATAGGCGATCTCGACGCCAAGCTCGGTTGTGCGATCATCCAGGGTAACAAGATCGTTCATTATTTCCGGTGGTTGGGATTGATCAAATGTAAAATTGGCTTGATAGCTTGCCAGCGAATTGAAATACGACCACACCTTGCCGCCCGTGTTTTTGCCAACCGCATCCATAGCATCGGTTGGGGTGGCGCGGGTGACGATGCCATTGGCGTCGGGTTTGGGCTGCTCTCCCTCGGGCATCAATTGCATTACCGCGACATACGCGCCCGGATTTTTCGGATTCGGGATCAGCGTTGTTTGCGCTATGCGATATTGGCTGGTGGCATAGGCGTACCAAGACGGCCCTTCGGCCGTGTTATTGGTATAGCGCAGTAAAAATTGCGGGCCATCGGTGGTCAATAAACTAGCGTGCTGTAAGGCGCCGGGGTTAATCGACAAGGTAGGTTTATCGAACGAAGATTCCCGATAGGGCAATAACGTATCAATCTTATAGACCGATTTTTCCGGCAGCTTTGCAGCGGCGGACAGAATGGGATGATTGGCATCAAACTTCGTCGCCTTTACAACATCCAAACCAGGACGCTCGGCGGCGTTTAGAGCTGCGACCAATTGGGTTTCGGTCAAAAAGCTGGGTTGAGCAATCTGGGTAGAATTTTTTGCGGTTGCTTGTTCCCCCGCTTTTGACGCATCGCCAAAGCCCGGTGCCGAAAAACCAAAACCAACGCTAGCTGCCACAACCCAAGAAAGACGCATGAAGAATCCTTTATAGCAAACGAAATGAAAATTTGTATCCAGAGTAGATATTAAGTTTGACCCGAACTTACGTCAATATATAGTTGTGAAATATTATGTCAGGTTATTGTAATAATATGCCAATAATCACAATTACATATTTTTATTGCTGTAATCGAATTGATTTCCTATAAGCAACAATGTGTGCTGGCGCAAAACCTGCGAACACCTGGCAATTTTCAATAGCGGAGTAATTATGAAAAAACATATCACAACAAAGATAGTGGCGATTTTTTCGTTGCTGCTTGTCTGGGCATTTGCCGTCACGGCCTCGGCGCAAGTGCCGCCGGTGCGTTTTCCCGCCCCTAACCCATGCCCAAGTTTTCCTGTTCCGGTTGATCCCTATACCACGCCAGGAAGCCCGGCAAACCCTAATGGTCCGCCGCCCCTCCGCAATCCTGGCGGTAATAATCAGAATTGCTATAGTTGTTCCCTGCCCACTGCGACTAGTTGCTGGTGGGATCAGTCTGCCCCTGCCAATCCAACCCCGGTGCCACCAGCCCCCACCAAAACTCGTCCAGCTGGTGTTAGCTGTGTAATTTGCCAAATTACGGTTACAATGTCTGCTGGCAATGCTGCCCTTGCGGCTTGTGCCGGTTTGCCTAACCCGCAAAATTTTGTGCACAGATCTTGCGATACTTCGACGCCGCCGGCAGTGCCCAAAACTTATGACCAGTTGGCAGATCAAGCCAAGCGTCGTGCCCAAGCCATTTGCAACAACACGGGCTTGCCTTCGGATTGGTGTCCCGCGCCTCCTGCGCCTGGCGGCCCCGGTGGTCCAGCTGCTCCGGCTGGTCCGCGGGTCAATAGCTTTGTAACCAGCTGCTTGTCCAGCGATCCGCAAGCCAGCGGTTTGTGCCGCACCTGTACGGTTAAAGCTGCGGATGAAAAAATCGTCGCTAACGCCGGTATGTCCAGCATGTCCGAATCGGCCGAGGTCTGCGCCGCGAATTTGACAATCAAGGTCAAAGATCAGCAAGCGATCAGCACCGCGATTCAAAAATTGGAAGCGAAAAAATAATCGCCGCCAACCTATAACCAAAGGGCCATGGGCGACCATGGCCCTTTTTCTTTGCTTTCACGACCTCAGCACTTTATCCTAAAGCTCTACGAGGTGAGTCATGAAAATCAAACTCGATATCGATTGCACGCCCGAAGAAGCGCGGCGGTTTATGGGCCTGCCGGATGTGACGGCGCTGCACGAAGCCTGGCTGAAAAAGGCCCAGGCCGCCATTGCCGACGGTGATATCGGCGACATGATGGCCATCTGGTCGCAAATGGGTTTGCGCGGCCTGGAACAATGGCAAGCGTTTTTGCACCAAGCCAATGATAAAAAGTCGTGATCTTAAGTCGCCAGTAGTGAGTCGTTAGACTATAGAAATTACTCCTAACGATTAAGGACTAACGACCAGTTTCGGATTACCCCTTTACGCTTACCGCTTTACGCTTTACGCTGGCAGCATGCCCTACACCCACCACATTTTTTGCTGCACCAACCAACGCGAGCCGGGCGCCAAACGCGGCTGCTGCGCCGATAAAAACGCCAGCAAATTGCGCGATTATTTCAAAGTCCGGGCCAAGGAATTGGGCGTGCCCAATCACCGCGTCAATACGGCTGGTTGTTTGGACCGCTGCAAAGACGGCCCGGTGATGGTGATTTATCCCGAAGGTATTTGGTACCGCTACGAGACCAAGGATGATATCGACGAGATCATCCAAACCCATTTATTGGGCGGGGCGGTGGTGGAGCGGCTGCGCTTACCACAGCTGCCGGGCAAAACTGTCTAGCGTTTTCGGCCGAGGTGTTTGTTGGTCGCTGCCACCCGCATCGGCACCCGGCTGCGGTGTTGCAACCACCCGCGCAGTAGCGAGGACATCGGACGATACTCGATCCGCCGATCCGCCCAGCGCAGCGCATTCTCGCCTTCCAATTCCATGGTGGCCGGATTCGCCCCCATCAGCAAAGCGCAACATAGCCGGGCGGGGTTTTGATGATACAAGCCATCATTGAAATACCGGGTCAATTCCCGCTCGCTTATTTTCGCGCCAAAGATCATTCCCGCCGCGATACGTATGGAACAATTTAGCTCCATACCACAGCGCAATATTTTATCGGCGCGAGTTTGGCCAGCGATTTGGCGCTGACTATACAACAGATCTAATTGATCCGGCGCGCCATTGTTTTCGATTCTGTAGGTCATCAACCAAGCATGAAAATCAACGAATAGTTTATCATACTCGATAGTATTTGACTTTTTGGAATCCTTGATCCTTTTTTTGGCATCCTGCTTTACAGTCCGCAATGCCTCTGCAATAGCAATTGCTTTTTTCAACTCGTCCTGCCACATAGTTTTTTCCTTGCTCTGAATTGGAATCGGCAAAACTATAATGCAACACCACAGTAACCCTCAAGCCACAATTTTCGCCCTGGCCACCCCGCCGGGTATTTCCGGCGTGGCGGTCATTCGTATATCCGGCCCGGATGCCAAACGGATTTACCAATCGATGATTAGGGCTACCCCCGAACCGCGTTTGGCACAGCTGGTAAAACTCTATGCTGCAGACGGTCATACCGTTATCGATCAAGCACTTAGTTTGTATTTTCCGGCCCCCAACTCCTTTACCGGCGAGGATGTGGTGGAATTACAAACCCATGGCGGGCGGGCGGTCATCCAGGCGGTTTTATCCGCCTTGGCCGCACTACCGGGGTATCGTCTGGCCCAGCCGGGGGAGTTTACCCGTCGTGCCTTTGCCAATGAAAAATTGGATTTAACCCAGGTCGAGGCGTTGGGCGATTTGCTCCACGCCCAGACCGAGGCGCAGCGCCGCCAAGCCATGGCGCAATTATCCGGCGTCATGGGCGATCAATACCGTCATTGGGCTGATGGTTTGACCCGCATTTTGGCGCATTACGAAGCCTATTTGGATTTTCCGGATGAGCCGATTCCAGCGGATATCGAGTCCGGTTTGCAACAGCGCCTGGCCGAATTGCAACAGACCATCGCGACGCATTTGGCCGATGACCGCCGGGGCGAGATGCTGCGCGAGGGGTTGCGTATCGCCATTATCGGTCCACCCAATGCGGGTAAGTCCAGTTTGTTGAATGCGCTGGCCCAGCGCGAGGCGGCGATTGTGTCCGCAACCGCCGGTACGACCCGCGATGTGATCAGCGTGGATATGGATTTAGGCGGCTATCCGATCACGCTGTACGACACGGCGGGCTTGCGCGAATCGGCCGATGCAATCGAGATCGAGGGGATGCGCCGCGCCCAATTAACCGCCCAGCAAGCAGATTTGCGAATTTTGGTATTCGATGCCACCGACCCCGCAGCCACAACCGATGCGCTGTGGCAACAATACCGGGTCGAACCGTATCTTTTGGTATGGAACAAGGCCGATCTAGGCGAGAGGCCAAAGGCCAGAGGCGAGAGCATCTTGCTATCGACCAAGACCGGGTATAACCTCGATGCGTTATTGGTAGTGCTGAGTGGGAAAGCCAAGGAAATGCTGGGCCAGAGCGAGGGGGCGGTCATCACCCGCCTGCGCCACCGCGAGGCTTTGCGCGCTTGTTTGGACGCCATAACTCGTTCCGTAGTTGCAGGCTTGCCCGAATTGCGGGCAGAGGATTTACGCCTGGCCCGCCGCGAATTGGGCCGCATCACCGGCCAAGTCGATGTCGAGGATTTGCTCGATATCATCTTCCGCGATTTTTGTATTGGCAAGTGAAACGCCAAGCTTTGCTTGGCGTTTCATCCTGCTAGTCCCCCATAGCCTTAGCGAAGGGGGAAGGGGTCAGCAGACCCCGAAGGATCTCATCGTCGCCGCGCGGTCATCCTGAGCGATGAGCGCGAAGGATCTCAAGCAAAGCTTGGTGTTTCATCCTGCTATTGTCATTTTGATTAAGGATGCGCCATTCGTCATCGCGAGGCTGCGTGACCAAGCGGCAGCGCAGCGCGAGCGGGTTGCTTAGCAGCCGTGGCGATCCATACGATAACTCCAAATGGATTGCTTCGTGGGGTTAAAACCTTCCTCGCAATGACGATACTGTAAAGTTGTCTTTTGAATTAACTATACAATAAAAAACCCCGCCATGACGGCGGGGTTTTCAAGTCTGATGGTAGACACCCGGCTATTTTTGATTCACAGCACGGGGGTTGGTTACGCTTTGTTGATCGCGCGCCGGACGGCATTCCGTTGCCAATTGGTTGATTTCTTGGCTAAGGGCTACCCGGTTTTCGCTAGCCTGTTGTACATCATACTGCGCCAATAATTTCGGCAAGCGCTCGCAACCGCGCGTAGTGGTTGGTTCGCTTAATTCCGTGGCGTCAGCGCTCGCTTTATAGGGCGGTACGGGCGCTGGCGTTGGCGGAGGCGTCAATGGGGGCAAAGGTAATGGCAGCGCCGGCAATGTTCTCGGTACACCGGTGCAATCATTTAGCGCGCGCTCTCTGGCGCGGCGCATCCGTTCCCCTAATGGTAGGGTTATACCACAAGATATGCCGCGATATGTTATGGGTGGAACTGCTGAATCCATGTATTCACAGGTGATACAAGATCCGGGGATAGTGACGTTCGGGTGATTGAGCGGTTGCGCATAGCAACCGACAAACGTGCATGGCATAATTAAGCTGGGCGGCGGGTTCCGTTGCGCCATAGCGTGATTGGTAAATGCAAAAAGCGCCATGAACAGCGCGGCAAAAGCGATTTTAGAAAGTTTCAGCATCGGGCAATGGTCCTTATTGATCGTGTGGCAAGAGCTCTTTACAGGAACGACATGCCCCCATAAATCCGGCAGATTTTTATATCTTTTGCAGACAATCGCAAGAAAAAAATCATTATTAATTAAAATATTTCTACTTGCTGCTGGTGTTGGTTTCAACTAGTAATAATATTCTTATATTTAGTGCGGGCGTGAAGCGAACATTTTGATTGTCGGCGACGCCGTGACGTGATTAACCCAAAGGGAGTGGTTATGCGTATTTCCTGTGGTCACATTGCCGGCTACACGCTGTTGGCGACAATGGTTGTTGGCCCTGCTGTCGCCCAGTCACCGGCATCTGTCAATGCAGCGCCTATCACCCCTGCCCCAGTTGTTACCCCTATGACAGCTGTGCCCGTGTATCGGGAATTATTGCCCAGTATGTGGGATTTGGCCGCTATGTCTCTGGTTTTACCGATTAATCCCACCGGGGATAATTTTTTTGTCGGTTATCCCGCAGAAAATACGATTCGTCCCCCGGGGCTGTACCCGCCAAATCAAGCCGATATGATACCTCCCCCAACTATATACCGGTTGAGTGAAACCAAGTTTGATCATCGGCCGGATGGGACAGTTTCGGTGACGGCAAAGCTTGTTCCCGTAACGCCCGAAGAATTGCATAATTTCCGCGCAGTTTGGCAGCAAGAAGGCGGCACGATCAGCGAACGGCTGTACACCATGTTCCAAAGCGAGCTCAACCAGATTAATTGGTTGAGCAAATACGAATTATTGGAACCGCGGCATGGCCGCGTTGTTGGCCAGCCAGTGTATGATCGTTTACTGAGTTTTACCGGTGGTTTCGTAACTATTGATCCGCAGAACCCCAATGAAATGGCGCTGGCGCCATTGAATAGCCCCGGCAATACCGGTCTAAAGCCGGACGATGCTAAAAATCTTGGTGTGCCGCCGAACGATCCCCGCAATGTGCGCGTGCCCATGCGATTTGATTTCAGCAACGGCGCGCTGCCGCCGCTTATTCTGGCGGCGAACACCCTGCCTCAGTTGCACAACCAAACCCCGCCCATTTTGGCAACTGCGGTTGTAACACACAAAGATCCCCAGGGCGGTTGGCGATTAATCGCCAGCGGGCAGCCAGCCAAAGATTCCTCACAAGTTTTAGCAGCGGATATTCATCGCGCTATCGCCTTGACGTCGGCAAGCAATCAAATCCTACATGGTAAGCATTTTTTTGAACATCAGGATTGGCCGGAAGATGTTAATCGCAGTATGAGCATGTTAACCTTGTGTAATGTCGCTGCTGATGGCGGCATGGAGTATAGTTACACTTATCAAATTTTGGCCGCCCCCAGCGCCGCCACCATCCGGCAAGCTTACGATGAAACCAAAGTGCGCATGGCCATGACCGCACATCCAGGTCAGGTGCGGCGGACAGCGCCCGATGGCCGTACCAGAGTTTTTCCCGATCATAGCAGGAAGCGCTAGATTCACTTGCGAGAATAGGATTTTGCAGATTTGGGGAGGGTAAGTCCCCTAAATCGTCATCACTTCCCTTCTCGCACGTCTATGCTATGATAACCTTGCCTTTGGGCAGGGCGTAAAGTTCTAGCCCCCAGGCGCAGGTTTGGGGGCTATATTTATGCCCAAAAAGAGACAAACAATCGACTAAGGAACCACCTTAAAAACAGCGTTTTTTCGGTCAAGGGATACAAATAGAATTAAATAGGGTACAGTTTTTGGGGCGAAACGGGGTGTTTTTGCAGCTTTATTTCAACAAATAGCCAGTTTTTATATCTATCGTGCAAATTGTTTCACGTGAAACAATTTGAAATTAAATTACAAAAACCATCAATTTTAGCCGCAAATGGCTCTGCGGCTTGACTTTGGCGCAATTCCGGGTACAAGCAGCCCATGGATGCTTCGCGTTTTGATGTATTGGTGATTGGCGGTGGGCATGCGGGCTGTGAAGCCGCTGCGGCCGCAGCGCGCATGGGCGCGCGGACTGCCCTTATTACCCATCAGCGGGCAACAATTGGCGAAATGTCCTGCAACCCGGCCTTTGGCGGTTTGGGCAAGGGGCATTTGGTCCGTGAAATTGACGCCCTGGATGGCGTGATGGGGCGCTGTGCTGATGCGGCGGGAATTCAATTCCGCA
>CANGQU010000024.1 GCA_947456345.1 Alphaproteobacteria bacterium
GAAATGAACGGCAACGTCATTCCCTTGGTGGGCATTAAATTCAATGTCGAGGCCATATTGATTACCGCTTGCAGGCCGATTTGCGTCAACAATCCGGCGATTGCCAGAATTAAAAACAAATCTTGCTCGCTGCGCAACCGTTTTAATCCGCGTAACACGATGTAGGCGAAAATTGCGACAATTATAAGACTGGGGATAACGCCGAATTCTTCGCCGACAACGGCAAAAACGAAATCGGCATGCACATCGGGGATCGTTGCCTTGACCGTGCCTTCGCCTGGGCCGGTGCCGAAAAATCCGCCGTTGATAAACGCCTCCATCGACCGCTGCACCTGATATGTGTCGCCAGAAGCCGGGTCCAGAAAACGGTCAATGCGGCTTTGAAAATGCGGGAATAGGATATAACCCCCGCTGGCCAACGCGATGCCGCCCAGGCCCAGGCCGATCACCAGTACCATCGGCAAACCGCTTAAGAAAAATTGCGTTCCCCACACGGCGGTGATTACCGCCGCCATGCCCAAATCGGGCTGCAATAGCAGCATCGAGAAAATCAAAAACCAGCCGCCAATCGCCAGGCTGTTACCGGGAAAATCTTCGCGGCGGCGTTGTTCGCTGAATAGCCATGCCGCTACCACCGCAAAAGCGGGTTTTAAAAATTCGGATGGCTGCAACGAAAATCCGCCAATAGGCAGCCAGCGGCGCGCCCCCTTGATTTCCATGCCCCAGAAAAATGTTAGCACCAATAATATAATCGCGCCCAACAACACCCCTGCGGCCAGCAATTTGATCCAGCGCGGCGGTAACAGCGAAATCAACACCATCCCCATAAGCGCAAAGGGCAGCAACAACAAATGCCGTAGGACAAAATAATAACTATTGGCGCCGATCGTCTCTGCTACTGCCGGGCTGGCGGCAAAAGACAGCAAAACACCCAAGACCACTAACAACAACAACGCGCCCAACAGCCAGCGGTCCACCGTCCACCACCATTGGCTAAGGATACCGGTATCGGTGCGAGAAAAACGCATTATGGGGCCAGGTTGTGGACCGCCTCGGCGAATTCCTGACCGCGATGTTCGAAATCGCGAAACTGATCAAAGGAGGCGCAGGCGGGCGACAATAAAATGACGGGGGATTTCATACCGTCCATCTTAGCCTGCGTGTACGCGTCTTGCACGGCTTGTCGCAGCGTGCCGGAAATTTTCACCGGCAGGTGCGGCCCCAGAATCCGCGCGAAATTTTCCGCCGCCTGGCCAATCAAAAACGCCTGTTGGATGTTGCCGAAATAGGGGGCGCAGGCGTCTAGGTCATCGCCTTTGGGCTTGCCGCCAGCGATCCAGTAAATGGGGCGATAGCATTGCAACGCCTTGGCGGCGGAATCGGGGTTGGTGGCCTTGGAATCGTTGATGAAGCGAATGCCGCCGATGGTGGCGATGTTTTGCTGGCGGTGGTCCAGGCCCGGAAAGCTGGTAATTAAATTGCAAATTGTTTCACGTGAAACATTTTGGAATTTTGTTGCGCCGTAGGCGGCGGCAATGTTTTGCCAGTTATGCGCCCCCAATAAACTGGTTAGCGTGTTCAAATCCAGGATGCGCTCGGCCTTGCCGCCCGTGGCATCGTATAAAATTCCATCCATGACATATATCCCGCCCTCGGCTTTTTGGCCGATGGATAGGGGGATGGTTTTAATGCCCCGGCGTTCCGAGAGCTCGCCCAAGGTTTTGGCAGAATACTTGTCATCAATCCCGATAATGGCCACATCGCCTTTTTGCTGATGGGCGAATAGATTTTTTTTGGCTTGGCGATATCCCTCCATATCCCCGTGACGGTCCAGGTGATCGGGGGTCAGATTCAAATGCACGCCGCATTCGATGCGGCAATCCGGGATCAATTCCAATTGATAGGACGATAATTCCAAAACATAAATCCCGCCATCCGCCAATGGTTGCAGCCCCAAAGCCGCCTGGCCTAAATTGCCACCGACTTGGGTGGGGATGCCAGCACCCGCGATGATGTGATGAATCAGCGCAGTGGTCGTGGATTTGCCATTCGTGCCGGTAATGCCGATGATTTTGCAGTTCGGCATAGCGTGACGCAGCAAATAAATATCGGAAATTATTTTCACCCCCGCGTTTTTGGCCGCCATGACAATCGGGTGCGGTGCGGGCAGGGTGTGGGGGATACCGGGGCTAAGGACCAAAGCCTTGATGGCAGTCCAATCAACCGCGGCTAAATCAGCGATGGGAATATTTTCTGCCGCCGCCACGGTACGATTTTTTGCATCATCGTCCCAAGCCAATATTTTTGCACCACCCGCAATCAACGCCCGCGCGGCGGCCAGTCCAGAGCGGGCAAGGCCCAAAACGGCGATGGATTGATTTTGGTATTGAGAGAGAGGGATCATGCACGAACTATAAATGAGGTTTTTAACCTTTTCACGTGCAAAGCGCCTTGTCTAAAAACTTGCTTGACCGTTTCTGTAAAAGTTATATAGTGTTCCGAAATTTAGCAATGTATGGAGCTAGATCATGCGTATTTCTTACATTATGCCGAGTGTCTTATTGAGCGGACTGATGGCGATCCCAGTTTCAGCAAGTATCGTGCACCAAAACTATAATCCAACGACTATTGGCCCAGATACCAACGATGTTGCTGATTGGGGTAGTATTAGCTACTCAAGAATCGCTGATAGTTTTACCTTGCCTGTTGCTTCAACTGTTACGGGTTTCACTGCATTGGTGCGTGGCCCGCAGAATGTAGCGGTCGATGATATGAGCGGCGGTGTTTGGGAGATTGGTCAAGTTGTTAGTGGCCTTCGCGCTCCCCTGTTTGGCGGTCGCTTTAATCCAGCCAATGTACAAACATCGCCATCGGCACAATTGTATTATTACTTACCGGCTGATGGTAATTCGCAGTTATTGCCGGCCGCCATTTATGGTTATTCCGCTACGTTGACTGATAATGTTGGTAACTCAGTAAGCTTGTCGTTAAGCCCCGGCGTTCAATACTACTTCGCCTTTAACACCCCGTGGGGCCGTAACTTGGGGCAGGCGATGCATCCTTTGTATCAGTTTAATTCAACATTTGGTGGAGGCCCAATGTTTGGGCCAAATTTAGGTAATTTTGGTGGAGAAAATTTGTTTTATAATGCGGATCTAGCTTTTAACTTGGTGCCTACTCCGTCGACGATCGCAGCCTTGGCATTGGGCGGCTTGGCAGCAAATCGCCGTCGCCGCTAGTTATTGCTGAATTTTCTTGATTAACCCCAGAAGTGTATCAACATCTCTGGGGTTTTTTACCGCAATTTCAACGTCGCGAGGCCGAGTAGAGCGAGAACTACGGCAATGATCCAGAATCGTATCACGATGGTAGGCTCGGACCAGCCTTTTTTCTCGAAATGGTGGTGGATGGGGGCCATCAGGAAAATGCGTTTGCCGCGCAATTTGAACGACGCGACCTGAAGAATAACCGATACGGTTTCAAGGACGAATAATCCGCCTACAATCGCCAGCACGATTTCATGCTTGGCCACAACAGCAATCGCACCCAACGCACCGCCCAAAGCCAGCGATCCGGTATCACCCATAAACACGGCGGCGGGCGGGGCGTTGTACCATAAGAATCCCAAACCCGCGCCGATTATGGCGGCGCAAAACACGGCTAATTCGCCCGCCCCAGGCACATGCAATATTTTCAAATAATCGGCAAAGACAAAATTACCCACCAAATACGCGATCAAGGCGAATGTCCCCGCCGCGATCATGACCGGCACAATCGCCAGGCCATCCAGCCCGTCGGTCAGATTCACCGCATTCGATGCGCCGACGATCACGAAAATCGCAAACACATAAAACATCCAGCCCAGCGGGATCAGCAAATCCTTGAAAAACGGCACGGCTAGGCCGGTGGCCAATGGCTCGCGCGTGATGCTGGTGATAATCACCGTCGAGCATAGCGCCAAGACGCACTGCGCCAGGAATTTTTGCCGGCTGGTCAGGCCGGTGTTTTTACGCTTTTTCAATTTCAGATAATCATCCGATAACCCAATCGCGCCAAAACCCAGCGTCACGATCAACACCGCCCAAACATAGGCATTGGTCAAATCCGCCCATAACACTGTGGCGATGGCAATCGCGATCAACAGCAAGCCACCGCCCATGGTTGGTGTACCTTTTTTGGTTATCAGGTGGCTTTGCGGGCCATCCTCGCGGATCGGTTGCCCCTCGGGCTGGATGGATTTTAAAAAGCGGATAAACCGCGCGCCGAAGGCGAAAAAAATAATCATCGCCGTGAACAGCGCCCCGCCGCTGCGGAACGTCAAATACTGAAACAGATTGAACGGGCTGAACAGATCGGCAAGGGGGTAGAGGAGGTGTAATAACATGGCGCAAGGGTATAGCGTATAGCGTATAGCGTAAAGGGTATATTGGTCGATAGTCGTTAGTCGATAGGCGATGGTTACCGATTGTCCACGATCTATAAAATCACTTCCGCTACTACCCCATTACCCTATTACCCCACTACCCTGTTCTGCCCTCTCGCGTCTTGCCTCTAGCCTCTCGACTATAATCCGCATTTTGCTGCCATACGAACCTTTGATGGTTACGATGTCGCCGGGCTGCAATTGCTTGCCCAGGATCGGGGCGAGGGCAGCCGCATCGGGGGCGTGGGTGAGCGGTATTTTGCCGGTCAACGCCGCTGCGAGGTTGTGCATTAACGGGCCGCATAGGAACACATGGGCGGGCTTGGCGGCCAGAACCGCAGCGGCCAAATCTGCGTGCATGGCCGGGCCATGGCTACCCAATTCCAGCATGTCGCCCAAAACCGCGATCCGCCTTCCGCCAGGGCTGGGGTTGGATAAGCCCAAGACGGCCAAGGCTGCGCGCATCGATTCCGGGCTAGCGTTATAGGTTTCGTCGATTACCGTAATCTCGCCCCCGGCTAGCGCAATCATGCGCTTGGCGCCGCGTCCGCCGGGCGGGGCGTAATCGGCCATGGCTGTGGCGGCGCGGGCCATATCCGCGCCAATCGCGCTGATCGCCGCCAATACCGCCAGGCTGTTCAAAGCGAAATGCTTGCCGATCGCGCCGATGCGATACGTCAATTCCGTGCCCAAGATATCCGCCTGGACGGCGGTGTGATCAGCCTGGACGGAGCAGGATAGTAGTCGCGCTTGCGCTGCGCCATCTTCGCCAAAACCGATAATGCGGCCGATTTTACGCGCCTCGGCGGTGCGGGTTTGACGGTCGAAATGAGGCGTGTCGCGATTGAATATCGCCACGCTGTCCCGGCCCATGCCGGCGGTGATTTGCGCTTTTTCATCGGCAATCCCGGCAAGTCCGGTTGGAAAAAATTCAATATGCGCGGGCGCAATGGCGGTAACGATACCCACATATGGTTCGCATAATTCCGATAATGGTGCGATTTCGCCGGGGTGGTTCATGCCCATTTCCAAAACCGCATATTCGGTATCGCGCGGCAGCCGCGCCAGCGACAGCGGCACGCCGATGTGATTATTCAAATTGCCGATGGTGGCATAGGTGCGTCCCTGCGGCCGCAAGACATGGGCCAGCATTTCCTTGGTCCCGGTTTTGCCAACCGATCCGGTCACGCCAATCATTTTGCCGGAAAAGCGTTTGCGCGCCGCTTTGGCCAGTGTGATCAGCGCTGCCATCACATCGGGCACAACGATCAGGGTAAAGTTATCGGGGAGATTATTTTCCCCTCCCCCTATACGGGGAGGTTGGGATGGGGCCCCACCCCGTCCCTCCCCTAAAGGGGAGGGAGAATTCTTGTTGGTCGCTGGAATACGCGAAACCAAGGCGGCTACCGCACCCGAGGCTGCGGCGGCATGGACAAAATCATGGCCATCAGTTTGCGTGCCGGGGAGGGCTACAAATAAATCACCGTGTTGGACTTGGCGGCTGTCGATGCAGACGCCAAAAATTTCCAAACCCTGGGGGATGGGTGTAAATAAAACATTGGCCAATTCGCTGCCGGTCCATAACGCCTCAGTCATGGCGCGCTCCCCCTTGGGCGATGGCGGCATTCTGCGCTACGCTGACATCGTCGAATGGGTGGACGATCTTGCCGACTATTTGTCCTTGTTCATGGCCTTTGCCGGCGATGACCAAAATATCTTTTGGGCCTAGATGCTGAATGGCGGTTGTAATCGCCTCGGCCCGGTCGCCGATTTCCGTTGCTTGCGGTACTGCCGCCATAATTGCGGCGCGGATTTTGGCAGGGTCTTCGGTGCGCGGGTTGTCGTCGGTGACGATGACTGCATCGGCCAAATCACCGGCCAAAGCGCCCATCATCGGCCGCTTGCCAGGATCGCGGTCCCCGCCGCAGCCCAGCACGATATGCAGTTTCCCTGCGCAATGCGGGCGCAGGCTGCGTAGCACGTTTTCGACCGCATCCGGGGTATGGGCATAATCGACAAAAATCGGCGCGCCTGAGGCGGCAGTAGCGGCCAATTGCATGCGGCCCGGCACGCCGCGCAAATATGGCACGGCGGATAACACCGCGCTTACGGATTCGCCACAACCAATCGCCATGCCAATCGCGCAAGCGATATTAAAAGCTTGAAATCGCCCCAACAGGGGCAGGCGGAAAGAACACGCCTCGCCCATGACTGTCATATCGATTTGCTGATCGGCGTGATGCGGGATCAAAGCGGTGATGCGGATATCGGCCGTCACATGCTCGCCGAAACTTAGCACGCGCTGATGGCGTTTATGGGCGATGGTGGATAGCGGTGCGAAATAGGGGATGTCGCGGTTCAATACCGCCACGCCGCCTGGCTTTAAAATCCGCTCGAACAACGCCGCCTTGGCGGCGAAATAATTTTCCATCGTGCCGTGATAATCCAAATGGTCGCGCGTCAAATTCGTGAACGCCGCCACATCGGCTGCAACCCCATCAATGCGGTGCTGGTGCAACCCGTGCGATCCGGCTTCGAACGCGGCGTGGGTAATTCCGCGCTGGGCTAGGGATTGCAGTATTTTGTGAAACTGGATCGTATCGGGGGTGGTTAGGGCCGAATCCTCTGTCCCATTCGGGGTGATGATACCGATGGTGCCGATGCTGGCGGCGCGGTGACCCAATTGCTGGAGCAATTGGCGGGCGAACACCGTACCCGAGGTTTTGCCATTAGTGCCCGTGATTGCCAGAATTTTTGCAGGCACGGGTGTGTAAAACCGGGCCGCCATTTTGGCCAAAGCAATGCGCGGTTCAGGGTGCAAAAGCGGGATCAAGCCATGGGCCAAAATAGCGTTCAAGCTTTCGGGATCGCTGAGAACGGCAATCGCCCCCTTGGCCTTGGCCTCTGCGATGAATTCACGGCCATGGGTTTTATTCCCGGCCAAAGCCGCGAATAAAAATCCTGGTTGCGCGTCTTTGGCGTGCAGGCACAGACCGGTGATTTCGCCATTCCCGGTAAAGGCGATGGATAGATCGGCTGCAAGCTCGCTGAGGGATTTACTGAGGTGCATAAGCTACCTCGCGCGGGGCGGCTTTGCTGGCAAGCGGCATGCCTGGATGGTCGATGGGGGGCAGCCCAAGCAAAGGCGCCATGCGCGCAATCACGCGCTGCACCGTCGGCGCTGCGACCCAGCCGCCCGTGGCAAAACCAAAGGATACTTTGTTCGGTTTGGGTTCGTCGATCATGGCCAGAATGACGTATTTCGGATTTTGCACCGGGAAAACGCCGACAAAGGACGAGATCAATTTTTTCTCGGCATAGCCGCCAACAGAATGTTTTTCGGCCGTGCCGGTTTTGCCGCCGACGAAATAGCCGCGCACATCCGCTTTTTGGCCAGTGCCTTTTTGTACCACGAGCCGCAACAGATCGCGCATCTTATGGGAAATATCGGCAGACAAGACGCGCGGATTGTTGGCTGGCTTGGCGCGATCCCTCGCTAATAAAGTCAATTCGGGCAGGGTGCCGCCATTGACCACGGCTGCGACTGCGCGGGTCAGTTGCAAGGGGGTAACGGAAATACCATAACCATAGGACACAGTCATGGCCGTGGTCGTATCCCAGCGGCGCGGTACCATCGGCTGGCCCAGTTCCGGCAATTCCAGATGCGGCGGGTCCAAAAGGCCGAGGCGCTGTAAAAAGGATTTTTGATTGGCCACGCCCGCCATCAGCGCCATTTTCGCCGAGCCAATGTTGGAAGAATGCTCGAAAATCTCGGGTACGGTCAGCCAGCGGTTTTCGGGATGAAAATCTTCGATAGTAAAGCGGCCGACGCGAATAGGGGCAGTGGCATCAAAGC
>CANGQU010000025.1 GCA_947456345.1 Alphaproteobacteria bacterium
ACTGGCGCGGGGGGCAGCATGATTATCGGTATTGGCAGCGATCTTGTTGCTTTGGCGAGGATCGAGCGCGTTTATAAGCGTTTTGGACAAAAATTATTGGATCGAATGTTTTCGCCCACCGAGCAGCAGAAAATCAAACAAAGCTATAATCCCATCAAGACCATCGCCAGCCGCTTTGCCGCCAAAGAGGCGGCCGCCAAGGCCTTGGGCCTGGCCATCCGGCGCGGTATCCGTTTTGCCGATTTCCAAGTCACCAACGACGATTTTGGTAAGCCGCATTTGCACATCGCGGGCCATGCCGCCCGTCACTTGCATGATTTAGCCCCGGGCGGTGCACGGCTACATCTAACCTTGGCGGAAGAGCGCGGCTATGCCATGGCGTTTGTGGTTATCGAGAAAGTTTAGCACGATTGTTGCCACTACCCCCCTTATAAGCCTTTCATTTACATGATGATTTGGGTATCACTACCCGTTGTAATCTGAGGAAATGATGCGTTTTCTAAAACCCCGCCCGACTGATCCCGCCGCTGCCGCCTCCACCTGGGAGACGGTGAAACCCGTTTTCTATGCTATCGTATTGGCCTTGCTGATCCGCAGCTTTTTGTTCGAGCCGTTCAGCATTCCATCCACCTCTATGCTGCCGGGTTTAAAAGTTGGCGATTATATCGTCGTCAGCAAATATTCTTATGGTTATAGCCGTTACTCCCTGCCTTTCAACCTGCCGCTTTTTGATGGCCGCATCATGTCATCGCCGCCGCAACGCGGTGATGTGATCGTATTCAAGCTGCCTTTGGATAATCGTACCGATTATATCAAGCGCCTGATCGGTCTGCCCGGCGATAAGATTCAGGTTAAATCCGGCATTTTATACATCAATGGCAAATCGGTTACCCGCGCAGGCGGCGGGGAAATGACCGACACCGATCAATCGGGCCGGGTCATGTCCTACAAAATTTACCGCGAAACTTTGCCGGATGTATTGCGTTCCCACCCCATTTTGGAAATCGGCGATAACGAGCGCTTGGATAACACCCCGGTGTTCAATGTGCCTGATGGGCATTATTTTTTCATGGGTGATAACCGCGATAATTCCCAGGACAGCAGGGTAGAAAGCATGGTTGGCTTTGTGCCGTTCGACAATCTGCTGGGGCATGCCCGTTACGTCGTATTCTCTCTCAAGGACCATACGCCGCTTTGGCAAGTGTGGCTGTGGCCGTTTAATTTGCGCTATGACCGCTTCTTCACCCGCATCGAATAAAATCTTGGCCGAAACTTTGGCGCCGCTAGAAGCGCGCCTGGGCCATAATTTTGCCGACCTTGATTTGCTGGCGATGGCGCTGCGCACGCCCGGATCGACCAATAAAAAATTATCGTCTTATGAGCGCCTGGAGTTTCTGGGCGACCGTGTGCTGGGCCTGTTTGTCGCGCAGGAATTGTATCGCCGCTATCCCCATGAACGCCAGGGTGATTTATCCAAACGGTTGGTGGCAATGGTCCGCCAGGAAACTTTGGTGGAACTGGCTGACACTCTGGATCTGATCCGTTATGTGCGGCAATTGGGCGGTTTATCGGCCAAGGAAGTCACGCCATCCATCATCTCGGATGTGGTTGAGGCGTTGATCGCCGCCATTTATGTCGATGCTGGGTTTGACCGGGCGATGCAAGTGCTACAACATTTATGGCAGGGTTTTTTGGATCGCGATCTGCGCCCGCCGCTGGACGGTAAAACCGAATTGCAAGAATGGTCGCAAGCCCGCAATCTGGGCCTGCCAGAATATTCGGTATTAGAAACCAAAGGCAGCGCGCATCAGCCGATTTTCCGCGTCCAAGTCAAACTGCCCAACTGGCCCCCGCAAATCGGCGAGGGTAAAAGCAAGCGTGCGGCTGAACAAGCAGCGGCAGCGGCGTTATTGCGGGAAGTAGGCGGCGGACATGGTTGAAATCAAGGATCAAAAATTCGGTTATGTCAGCATTATCGGCGCGCCGAATGCGGGCAAATCGACTTTGCTAAATGCGCTTTTGGGCAGCAAATTATCCATCGTCAGTCCGCGTGTGCAAACCACACGTTTCCGGCTGCAGGGGATTGCAATGCTGGGCAATGCGCAGATGGTTCTGGTCGATACGCCTGGTCTGTTTTCCGGCAAAAGCCGTCTTGACCGGGCGATGTTGGATGCGGCCAATCGCGCCTACCAGGATGCGGATATTTTGGTTTTGCTTTTTGATCTGCGCCAAGGCGTCAATTTGGATTTGCTGCGGCTGCTGCCAGCGCACGGGACGACCAAGCAGCAGCGTTTTTATGTCTTGAATAAAATGGACCTCGCCGATCCCGCCAGGATTAATGCTGCCGAAAAGGCCATTCGCCAGGCAGACGAGGGCGCGCGGATTTTTGTGATTTCCGCCCTGCATGGCCATGCTTTGGAGCCTTTGAAGCAAGCCTTGATCCAAGCCATACCAACCGCGCCCTGGCTCTATCCGGCGGAACAATTAAGCGATATTTCGGAACGGCTATGGGCGGCGGAAATCACCCGCGAGCAAATTTTTCTGCAACTGGCCGAAGAAGTGCCTTATGGCATTTATGTGGAAACCGAAAAATGGGAAGATTTTAAAAACGGTGCGGTAAAAATCAGCCAGATTATTGTTGTCAGCCGCGAAGCCTATAAGCCCATCATCCTGGGCAAGGGCGGGACGCAGATCAAGCGCCTGCGAGAGGCGGCACAGGCACAAATGGCGGAAGTGTTTGGGCGCGAGGCCCATTTGTTTTTATTCGTCAAAGTGCGTCCTGACTGGCAGGAAAACCGCCAAATTTATGGCGAAATGGGTTTGGAATATAATTCATAGCGGCGCGCACCAGCGCCGCAAATTCCACAACGCCCAGTGCCGAATGCCCTTGACCACGGCCGGGATAAGCGTAACTATTTGGATATGCAGATTCATGGCGACGCCATTGTCCTTTCGGCGAAAAAACACGGCGAAAATAACCTGATCGTTACGCTGTTGGCGGCGGGCCACGGCCGGGTGCGTGGCCTGGTGCGTCGGCCTACCGGCTCGCAGCAAGGTTTGTTTCAAGCCGGTAATACTATCGCCTTTACCTGGCAGGCGCGCTTGGCCGAGCATCTGGGCCATATCCGCGCCGAATTAAAAACCCCCATCGCCGCCCGCTTCATGTCCCGGCCTGAACGTTTGCTGGCCTTGCAAACCGCCTGTGAATGGAGTGCTTTGGCCCTGCCGGAGCAACAGGCGCATGATGATTTATATACCGCTTCGCTGGAATTGTGGGAGCGGTTGGGCGATGATTATTGGGCGTTGTCGACCGTGGCTTGGGAAATTCGCTTTTTGCAGTGTCTGGGTTTCGGTTTGGACTTGCGTCACTGCGCCCTGACCGGGGCGAACGATAATTTGGCGTATGTCTCCCCACGCACCGGCCGCGCCGTATCGGCCGAGGCGGCGGCCGAATGGGCCGATCGCTTACTGCCCTTGCCCCGATTTTTGTCCGAGGGCGACGCGCCCTTGCCGGTCAACGATAATCAAATCCTGCCCCAGGCCATGGCCGGATTTCGCCTAAGCGGGCATTTTTTATATCAACATATCCTCAAAAATCAGCACAAAGACTGGCCCACGGCACGTCAGCTCTTGCTTCGGCGGCTGCAACTGCTACAAACAGCAGCCTAACCAAAGAGCGTTATCATGGCCAAATCCGGCGAATTATTTAGTGGCGAAATCAAACCCGTTGAATTTTCAGCGGCGTTGTCGGAACGATATTTGTCCTATGCCATGTCGACCATTGTCTCGCGCTCTTTGCCCGATGTGCGCGACGGTCTTAAACCGGTACACCGCCGTTTGCTGTATGCGATGCATGAATTAGGGCTAACAGCCAACAGCGGCTACAAAAAATGCGCGCGCGTCGTCGGCGACGTCATCGGTAAATACCACCCCCATGGCGAGGTTGCGGTTTACGACGCCATGGTGCGTCTGGCGCAGGATTTTTCGGTGCGTTACCCCCTGGTCGATGGCCAGGGCAATTTCGGCAGCATCGATGGCGATAACGCCGCGGCCATGCGTTATACGGAATGCAAGCTGACGCCAGTGGCCGAGGTGTTACTGGCGGGCTTGCGCGAAGATGCCGTCGATTTCCGCCCTACCTATGATTCCAGCGATAGCGAGCCCGTTATTTTGCCAGGCGCATTTCCCAATTTGTTAGCTAATGGCACAAGCGGTATCGCCGTGGGCATGGCCACCAATATTCCCCCCCACAATGTTGGTGAGGTTTGTAGTGCCATGCTGCATTTGATCAAGCATCCCAATGCGCGCATCGCCTCGTTGTTGGAATATTTGCCCGGCCCCGATTTCCCCACGGGCGGCGAGATTATTGAAACCCCGGCTGTGATCGAACAAGCCTATGCCACTGGCAGGGGCAGTTTCCGCATCCGCGCCCGCTGGCAGGTTGAAAAATTAAAGAACGCCACCTGGCAGATCGTTGTTCATGAAATCCCCTATCAAGTCAGCAAAGGCAAATTGATCGAGCAAATCGCCGGGCTGATGGAAGAAAAGAAGCTCCATCTGCTCGAAGATATTCATGACGAATCGGATGCGACGCTGCGCATTGTGATCACGCCTAAATCCCGGAATATCGAGCCTGCGGCGTTGATGGAGCAATTGTTCCAGACCAGCGATTTCGAAACGCGGTTTGGGTTGAATATGAACGTGGTTGACGCGAATCAAATCCCCCGCGTTATGACCATCAAAGAAGTATTACAGGCGTTTTTGGATCACCAAAAAATCGTCCTCTCGCGCCGTAAAAAATTCCGCCAGCAGCATATCGAAAGCCGTCTCGAAATTCTGGCCGGGTATTTGATTGTCTATTTGAACCTCGATGAAGTGATTCGTATCATTCGTAGCGAAGACGAGCCAAAGCCGAAATTGATGCTGCGCTTTAAATTGTCGGATGTTCAGGCTGACGCAATTTTAAACATGCGCTTGCGCAATTTGCGCAAATTAGAAGAAAAGCAAATCAAGCAAGAAACCGCCGATCTGGAGAGCGAGCTTGCAGGCATCAAGAAATTGTTGAAAAGTGATGATTTACAATGGCAAGCCATTGCCGAAATCATAAAAGGTATCAAAGACAAATTCGGCGATAAGCACCCGGCCGGAAAGCGCCGCACCATATTTGGCGAAGCGCCTTCGGCCCTGATTATCCCTATGCCAACGATCGAAAAAGAACCGATTACTGTGGTCTGTTCGGCTGGCGGATGGATCCGCAGTATGAAGGGCCATATCGCCGACCGGGCCGAGCTGAAATACAAAGAAGGTGATTACGAGAAATTTGTCCTCCCGGCGCAAAGCACTGATAAGATCGTGATGTTTGCCAGCAACGGCAAGTTTTATACCATTGATTCGGCCAAGTTGCCATCGGGCAGGGGATTTGGCGAGCCGTTGCGTCTAAGTCTGGAGATACCCCAAGACCACGATATTTTGGCAATGTTTGTGCATGATCCTGCCCGGGAATTGTTGGTACTGGCCCGCGATGGGCGTGGCTTCATCGTGCCTGAGGCCGAAGTGTTGGCCCAGACCAAAAACGGTAAGCAAGTATTGAACTTGCCGGATACGGAAAAAGCTGTGGCCTGCGTTCCGGCAACTGGGGACATGGTTGCGGTTGTCGGGGAAAACCGCAAAATGGTGATCTTCACCAAGGCGGAAATTCCACAAATGAATCGCGGCCGCGGAGTTATATTGCAGAAATATCAGAGTGGCGGCGCTACCGATGCGCTGGTGTTTAAAAAGGCCGATGGCCTAACCTGGCAGTCGCGGGGTAAGCCGCAGGTGGAAACCAAATTGATGGATTGGCTTGGCAAGCGCGGCCAAGCCGGTCGGATGTTACCGCGCGGTTTCCCTGCCAACGGTAAATTTCAAGGCGGTTGATTATCCATCGTCTTGCCATATTTAGCTGTTAAGGTGCTATCATGCGGTATTTGCTCATATTATGGATCTGTTTGGCCTCGTTTCCGGTTGTGGCCCAAGTGACCAACGCCCCGCCGCCGGTGGCTGACCCCAATTTCTTGTTCAATCAACTGCCTAGCAACACCGAGCAGCCAAGCGTTAAGGCCAAACCGGAGCAGCGCACAATTCGCCCCTTGAGCGAGCAGGTATGGCGTCTGCCCAATGGCTATGAAGAATTTTATATGCTGCTGGCCCTGCAGACTGGCGATAAAAAATGGTGCGACCGCTTGTCGCTGGAATCACAAATCCGCAAAGTCGACGCCCGGCCCGGCGTCCAAGTCGTGCGCTGGCGGGATATTTGTCTGATCGAAGTCGCCGGTGCCAGCAGCAATGCCGAGATTTGCCGCTTCGTGCGCGGAGCCAAGGTTGATGCCCTCGATGGCAGCGAAATTGATGATAAATATTGTCGGCGATGGGTGGCGGGCGGTGTGAATTACAGTAATTATAATGCGCGATTGCATTGGTTGACGCGTGATCCCTACAAGCCTTTGTTTTTGAATCCACAGGCCATTTTACAATTTTTGGGCTTCACCGAAAACGATCTGGTGAGCAGCGAGAAACGCGGTTTTTACAATACCGTTTCTCAATCCACTTGGAACGACTTTTTATTCGATTATTTATTCAATCCCCCCAAACGGGACGAATTATGGCAGGGACGTTTTGCGCAGCTGATTAACCGCTCTGTCTATCTGCCAGATTTTGCGGCCAACAGCATGCCGGTGGACCGGTATCTGCGTTACACGGGTACGGCGGTACAATTGCCTGCGGATTGCTACGAGAACCCAGCGGCAGAATTCACCTGCCGCATGTTGGAATGCCTGCGGGTGCGGGATATAACCGCTTGCCGCACCTTAAAAAACAGCGATGAGGTCGTACAATTAAGGGATCTGTTTATCGATAAATGCGTCGCCAAGAAACCTGACGCACCCGCTGCCCGCGCCGAGTGCGAGCAGCAAATCAACCTTCCTTTTCGCAAGATTTTTGAAGGCCCGCCGGAAACCTTTTTGCCCTATATCAGCCGCGGTCGTAATTAGGCACAACTAATTCTTGGGCGGCTCGCGGAATAGAGAATCAGAGGTGCCAAGCGGCTTTTGCTGTAAGGTCTCAAAGCTTTGCGGCTTGGTTTCTGTTAGTATTACGATGCTCAGGCGCCGGTTTTTGGCATCCATCGGATCATTTGGAATCAAATGTTCACGGTCGGCACGGCCGACTACGCGGGCGATTCTGCTTTCGGGGATGTTGGCCTGGACCAAGGCCCGGCGCGCGGCATTGGCCCGGTCCGACGATAATTCCCAGTTGGTATATGTGGCGTTAGGCGAATACTGCCGCCCATCGGTGTGGCCGCTGATGGCGATTTTATTGGGCAGCTGCCCTACGACCTCCGCCACTTTAGTAAGTATTTTTTTCGTATAATCGAACATCTGCGCGCTACCGACGGCAAACATTTCTACCTTGTCCTGATCGATGATTTGAATGCGCAGGCCTTCGGGCGTACGTTCGATGATTAGATTCTCGCTTAGTTTGCTAAGTTCTACATCGGCGTTGACTTTTTCCCGCAAGCTTTCCTCAACGCGCTTAAACTCTTCCTCTTCTTTTTTGGCGATCAGCTCATCCAATTTTTTGTCTTCGGCGACTTCACGCGCCGAGGCGGGGTAATCCGCATCCGGACCATCCATAGTGTCCTGCGGCGGAGTCATTGATGGCGATACCGACATAGTTGTCGAGTTTTTCTCAAGCGCGCCGTCCGGGCCGGCTGTAGTGCCGCCCAAGACACCGCCGCTGCCAGAAATATTCACGGTGGTCACGGTGACAGGATTAAAATAATTGGCGATACCCAGGCGTTGTTCTTGGCT
>CANGQU010000026.1 GCA_947456345.1 Alphaproteobacteria bacterium
GGAATACTTTGGCTGCCTTAGGTCTTTTGCCGCCCACACGCCCACCCACCGCCGCGCAATTGGCGGCGGGGCAGCGTGTTTTTGTAAAGCAATAAGCCGCGCATAACGGCGCTGGATAAATCTTGGTTTTATATGCTATACGTCATGTCTACCTAGCAAATATGTCATTCTGAGCGCAGCGAAGAATCTAGGGCAAGAATAACCGGGTCGAGATCCTTCGCTACGCTCAGGATGACAAAAACAAAATTTAAACCATGACCAAAACCCGTTTACGTTTCGCCCCATCCCCCACTGGCCGTTTGCATCTGGGCAATGCCCGCGCGGCGGTGGTGAATTATCTGTTCGCCAAATCGCGCGGCGGGGAATTCATGCTGCGTATCGACGATACCGATATCGAACGCAGCACGCCCGAGTTTGAGCAGGGCATTTACGACGATTTACAATGGCTGGGATTGAACTGGGATTTAACCGCCAAGCAATCGTCGCGCATGGACCGCTATGCCGAGGTGTTCGAGATTTTGCGTAACGCTGGGCGGTTATATGCGTGTTACGAAACCCAAGAAGAATTGGACATTAAACGCAAGGTGCAATTGTCGCGCGGCAAGCCACCTATTTACGACCGCGCGGCATTAAAATTGACCGATGCCGAACGTGCGGCGTTCGAGGCCGAGGGGCGCAAACCACACTGGCGCTTTAAGTTGAATCACGCGCCGATTGCGTGGGATGATATCATCCGTGGCCGCAACGAATTTCATGGCGAAAACCTGACCGATCCTGTTTTGTACCGCGCCGACAAGGGGCCGGTTTATATGCTGGCATCCGTGGTCGATGACGGGGATTTTACCATTTCCCACATCGTGCGCGGCGAAGATCACGTTGCCAACACCGCCATTCAAATTCAGATGTTCGAAGCGTTGGGCTTCACCCCGCCGCAATTCGCGCATTTTTCCCTGGTTACCGATGCGTCGGGCGAGGGGTTTTCCAAACGTACGGGCTCGTTGTCGCTTGGCACCCTGCGTGATGAAGGCATTGAACCCATGGCGATTTGCTCCATGATGGCGCATCTGGGCACATCGCAGCCGATCGAGCCGAAATTGACCATGCCGGAATTATATACCGGCTATGAATTATCCATTTTTGGCCGTAATCAACCGAAATTGGACAAAAACGATTTGTTGATGCTGAATGTCAAGTTGTTGCATCACATGCCTTATGCCCAGGTTGAAAGCAAGTTGCAGGCCGCCAGATTGCCTTTGGTCGGTGCGGTGTTTTGGGACGCTATCAAGGGCAATTTGAACAACATCCGCGAAGTCGCCGATTGGTATAATGTTTGCCACCAAGCCATCGCCCCCGTGATCGAGGATGCGGATTTTGCCAAAGCTGCCGCGCAATTGCTGCCACCCGAGCCGTGGACGACGGAGACTTGGGGCAAGTTGGTGGATGCGGTGAAAACCCAAACCGGCCGCAAGGGAAAGGCCTTGTTTATGCCGCTGCGTTTGGCGTTGACGGGCCGCGAGCATGGGCCGGAATTGGCGCAAATCCTGCCCTTTATTGGCCGCAAGCGGGCCGAGGCTCGTTTATCCGGCCAAGCGGCGTAGCGTTATTCTCCCTCTCCCCTTGTGGGAGAGGGTTGGGGTGAGGGGGCGATGCAATCAGCCGAGAATGCTAAAAAGCTTAGACGCAACTTAACCGATGCAGAAAAGAAAATGTGGTTTTTGTTACGTGACCGTCGTTTGTCAGGCTTGAAATTTCGGCGACAAGTTCCCTTGGGCAACTATATTGTGGATTTTTGTTGTTTGCAGGAGAGGTTGATAGTTGAGCTTGATGGCGGCCAACATATAGAACAACAACAGGACGATGGTGTGAGAGACAAATTTTTTACGGATCAGGGTTTTGTCGTGCTGCGATTTTGGAATAATGAAGTGTTTGAAAATGCAGAAGGTGTTTTACAAAAGATCATCTCTCATGGAATAACCCCTCACCCCGGCCCTCTCCCACAAGGGGAGAGGGTGAGTGTTAAATGACCCTCCACCTCCATAACACCCTAACGCGGCAAAAAGAGCCATTCACGCCGCGTGATACAAAGCGCATCACGATGTATGTTTGCGGGCCGACCGTGTATGATTTCGCCCATATCGGCAATGCACGTCCTGTAGTGGTGTTCGATGTTTTGTATCGTCTATTAAAACACCTCTATCCCAATCATCGCGTGGAATACGCGCGCAACATCACTGATGTTGATGATAAGATCAATGCGCGGGCGCAAGAATTGGTGGCGGCGAATCCAACGCTTGCGATCAACGATGCGATTGCGCAAATTACCCAAAAATACGAGGCGCATTATAACGACGACATGGCGGCGTTAGGCTGTTTGTTGCCCGATCATACCCCCCGCGCGACTGCCCATATCCCACAGATGATAGCGATGATCGAAACCCTGATCACGCGCGAGCATGCTTATGAGGAACAGGGGCATGTGTTGTTTCATGTCCCTTCCATTCCAAAGTTCTCGGGTGGCTACGGCAAGTTATCTGGCCGCAACCGGGAGGAGCAAATCGCCGGTGCCCGGGTCGAGGTTGCCCCCTATAAACGCGATCCCGCCGATTTTGTATTGTGGAAACCATCGACCGACAATCTGCCCGGCTGGGATTCGCCATGGGGCAGGGGCCGCCCGGGCTGGCACATCGAATGTTCGGCCATGAGCCGCGCGGTGCTGAGCGAGCAGATCGATATTCACGGCGGTGGGTTAGATTTGATTTTTCCGCACCATGAAAACGAAATCGCGCAATCCGAATGTTCGTGTAATGCCGCGCCGTTTGCCAATTTTTGGCTACATAACGGCTATTTGACCGTGAATGGCGAAAAAATGTCGAAATCCATGGGTAATTTTTTCACCGTGCGCGATGTGCTGGCCAAAGCGCCGGGCGAGGTTATTCGCATGGCCTTATTGCTAACCCATTACCGCAGTCCGTTTGATTGGACAGATAGTTTGCTGGATCAGGCCAAGGGTTTGGTCAATCGGTTTTACACTCTGACCGCCGCTTTTTCTGGTGCGCCCGCCGCGACGCCGTCGGCGGAATTATTGGCTGCTTTGGCGGATGATTTGAACACGCCCCTGGCCGTGCGGCATCTGCACCGGCTTAGCAACGATATCGCTTATGCGCAAAATGCGGCTGAGGCGCAGCAATTGATGGCGCAATTGAAAACCGATGCGGCGCTGTTGGGATTATTAGGTAAGACCGCCCAAGAATGGGCGCGCGGCGATACCTCGGACGAAGAGGCGCAAAAAATCGAAGCGCTCATTGTCGCGCGCAAAGCCGCCAAAACCGCCAAGGATTTCAAGCGCGCCGATGCCATCCGCGCGGAGTTGGATGCGATGGCCGTGGTGTTGGAGGATAAGCCGGGCGGTGTCACGGAATGGCGGCGGAAATAACGCGCCATGTCCCCACGCCCGTATGATTTGCCCATCGTTGATGGGATGCAATCAAAATCACGTAAAGCCGATAAGCCCATCGTAACGCCCCACGATGCGCTGCAGCCGGTTTTTGTGCTGGTGCGTCCGCAATTGCCGGAAAATGTCGGGATGAGCGCGCGGGCGATGTTGAATTGCGGGATGACCCGCATGCGCATCGTTGCCCCCGGATTCGATTGGCCGCACCAAAATGCGTATAATGCATGCTCCGGCGCGGATCAGGTGCTACGCGAGGCGCAAGTTTTTCCAACTCTGACGGACGCAATCGCGGATTGTCAGGCGGTATATGCCACATCGCCCCGGCATCATGATTTGAATTTGCCGGTGGTTATGTTGGCCAATGCGGCAGTGGAGATGGCACAACAGCTATTAAATACTGCGGAAGGTATAAATCGGGTTGCCATTTTATTCGGCCCCGAACGGGCGGGGTTGGAAAACCAGGAAATCGCCATGGCGCAAAAAATCCTGACCATCCCGCTACAAAAAAATTTCAATTCCTTGAATTTGTCCCAAGCCGTATTGCTGACCGCGCATGCACTGTTCATGGAATTGGCCAAAGCGGGCCAGGCCATGGCATCGGATCGCGGGCAGGGCTGTGCGGCAATGACCGATCCGCCCGCAGCCCAGGGCGAGTTTGATGAATTTATGCGTCGTTTGATTGGGTTATTGGACCAGGGCGGATTTTTATTCCCACCCGAAAAAACCCCCAGCATGATCGATAATCTGCGCATAATGCTGGGCCGCGCCGGTTTTAGCAGCCAAGAGCTACGCACCCTGCATGGGGTAGTGACAACCATCCTCAAAATTGATCCAAATAAGAAACAATAAATATTTTGACTTTTTAGGGCGTTTGTCTATATTCCACCCCTGGTTTGGTCATCACGCGGATGACCATTATTGTAATGCAGGCCGGGTTTGTCACCCGCGATTCCTGAGGGATGAAAGAGGTATATCATGACAAAAATCGTTGCCGCGAAGCACAAGATTTCGCGCCGTCTGGGTGAATCGTTGTGGGGCGGAAAAAGCCCGATCGACAAGGGCCGCAACAGCCGCCCGGGTCAACATGGCGCCCGCCGCAATAAATTATCGGATTTCGGCCGCCAACAACAAGCCAAGCAAAAATTAAAAGGCTATTACAATATGCAGGAACGTCAGTTCCGCCGCTTTTTCGCCGAGGCTGGCCGCCTCAAGGGCGATACCGGGCAAAATTTCATCAACTTGCTGGAGCGTCGTTTGGACGCGTTTGTTTATCGTACGAAATTGGCACCCACCATTTTCGGTGCCCGCCAATTCGTCAGCCACGGCCATGTTGCCGTTAATGGCAAGATTTGCAATATCCCATCGCGCATCTTGAAAGACAGCGATGTAGTATCGATCATCAGCGACGAGGCCAAGCAAAGCCAAACCGTCTTGGCCGCACAGGCACAGACTTTCCGCGATGTGCCGGAATATATTCAATTCGATGCAGGCGCGTTGTCGGGTAAATTCATCCGCAGCCCGCAATTGTCGGATGTGCCTTATCCGGTCAAAATGGAACCGAATTTGGTTGTTGAATTCTATTCTCGTTAGTATTGAAAGTACCTAGTACCTAGTTCCTAGTACTTGGTACTAGGAACTTTGTACTTGGTACTCTTATGCCGCTTCCCCTTACCCCTTTTTATTTTATCCGCCACGGTCAATCCGAATCGAATGCCGCCCGTATCATGGCTGGCGGTGGCACGGATTTACCGTTAACCACGTTGGGCCGTGACCAAGCGGCCCGGGCCGGGCAAGTATTGGCGCGGTATTCGCAACAGCCCCTGGCCATTGTCAGCAGCCCCATGCGCCGCGCCCTGGAAACCGCGCAGATAATTAATCGTGAATTGGCTTTGCCCTTGCTCCAGGTCGAAGATTTGCGCGAGCATATGGTCGGCGAATGGGAAGGCAAGCCCTGGCAAGAAGTGCAGGCGTTTTGGGATCGGGGCATAATGGACGCGCCGGGCGGTGAGAGTTGGGCCGAGTTTCAAGCCCGGGTCAAGCGCGGCATGTTCCATGCCCTGGGCCAGGTGGGGCCGGTTTTGGTTGTGGCGCATGGCGGCGTGTGGTCGGCGATGAAGGCACTGTATGGTTTGAATGTCTCGATACAGCTGGATAATGCGATCCCGCATTATTACGAACCAAAGCAAGGCTCTCAGCCACTGCCATGGCAGTTAAGCCGACTAACCCTGTGCCAGATAACGGGTGACGCCAAGGCGGAATTGGTGGATTTAGGGGCTTGATTTGCGTTTCCGTTTATTCTAGGTTTTGTTTCTTATAAGAAAATATGAACAGGACCTATTATGGCGTTATCTGCCCGTATGCTTGAGTTAGTGGCTTGGCCTTTCAAGCAAGTGCAGTTCGAGGAACCATTCGATTTGTATCCCCTGGCGGCAACGGCATTGGTTTTAAAACAAAATCTAAGGTCCAAACAAGATTACACCCAAACCGATATCACCCTGGCGGTGATTACATCGCGTGCGGATATGGGTTGGTATGTAACCCGCGCGGTCTCTACAATACCATATGATATGCAAAACTGGCACGATTTTGAAGATCGTATTCCGGGATTGTGTATCAAAGCTGCAGTTAATAATTACTGTGCCAGAGTCGCGCTGCCGTTGGCTATTGATCTCGATGCTCCAGCAGAAAATGAGTGTTTTGTTATCCGTCCAGTGCCTGCAGACGCAATTTGGGCTGGTGAAAAACGATTTTCAGGCGTTA
The DNA here is from genome assembly GCA_947456345.1 of Alphaproteobacteria bacterium. GTDB lineage: Bacteria > Pseudomonadota > Alphaproteobacteria > SHNJ01 > SHNJ01 > CANGQU01. Next base: position 6,212 of record CANGQU010000026.1, read on the forward strand.
AGGAGAGAATGAAGGCACTATTGGCTTTAACCCCAGCAAGGATTACTGAGCTGGTATTAGATAGTTGTGATCAAGACGTCAACAGAGCGGTTAAGACGCTAAAGTATCATCGTCGGAGGTATCCCCGCCGAGATAAGTTTGCAAAACCACGAATGCGATAATTAAGCGGCGGCGATGCCCTTATCGGCCAAGACTTGCTGCAACTCGCCGGATAGAAACATTTCCTTGAGGATGTCGCAGCCGCCCATGAATTCGCCCTTGATATAAATCTGGGGCATGGTCGGCCATTCGTTCATTTCTGCTAATTCCGCCCAATGATCCTGGCGTTCGTCGGCGTTGACGGCATGATACGGAACATTCAACCGCTTCATGATTTCAACCACAGTCGCGGAAAAGCCGCAGCGCGGGGCTGCGGGCGTGCCGCGCATGTAAATCAATATGTCGTTGCTGCTAATCAGGTTTTGGATTTCGCTACGGGTGTCAGTCATAATAAAGTCGTCAGTAGTTAATCGTTAGTTGATAGGGGTAATATAGCCAATGCAAAAGCGATTGCAATCGGCGATTTTCCTCTCGACTCTGCACTAACCACTCTTTGTCACCAGCGATAGCGCATGTATGCTGGCTGCGGGCGTGTCGGCAAGCGCGCGGTTGACCATTTGATGCATTTGCACCCGCGATAGCCCGGCGAATTGGGACGCTGTGATATGTGCGCGGTAATGATCGTTATCGCCCGCTAGATCGTCGATTTGGATTGTGGCGCCGGGGAATTTATCGGCCAGAATATCACGCAGCTGGTCAGGGGGCAGGGGCATTAGCTATTCCGCGATATCCTCGAACCACAATTCCGGTTTTTCGCGGACAAATTTGGCCATCAGATCGATGCAGCCCTGGTGGTTCATGATCTCGACCTTAACGCCGCGCTCGCGCAGGAAATCCTCGTTCCCCCCGAAATTGACGTTTTCGCCAATCACCACATGCGGGATTTTAAACTGCACGATCGTGCCCGAGCACATCATGCAGGGGCTGAGCGAGGTATACATCACTGTATTACGGTAAGATTTTTGCCGTCCCGCGTTTTGCAAGGCCGATGTCTCGCCGTGCAAAATGGGGTTGCCACCCTGCACGCGCATGTTGTGCCCTTCGCCCAGGATTTTTCCATCCATCGACACCAGCACGGCGCCGATGGGACAGCCGCCTTCGTTGTAGCTTTTCAAGGCTTGGCGATAGGCGATATCCATAAATTTATTATGGTCGAGCATGGTCATACCTTTAGCCATTCATATACTGCGGTAGCCAGTTATCGTTGGCCTGACGCAGTTGGTGCAGGGAGGCAATGTCTTGGCCGTTCACCGCCAGGCCCTCGCCACCGGTTTGACCGATGACGCTGGCGACGATGCCGGCTTGCGCTGCGGCATACATCACGGCATCGACATTGGGTGTGGTTATGATATACCGCCCCTGATCTTCACCGAACAGCCAGGCGTTAAGTGCGATGTCTTTGGGTGCTGTAATGCTACAACCCAGAATCTTGCCACGCGGCAGCCAGCCCATTTCCACAAGTGCGGCGGCGATACCGCCATCCGAAACGTCGTGGCAGGCGTTGATCTTGCCC
>CANGQU010000027.1 GCA_947456345.1 Alphaproteobacteria bacterium
CGAGGAAAAAGACCTCCGCATCGATGTGTTCCGCAGCTCCGGCCCAGGCGGGCAGTCGGTCAACACCACCGATTCGGCGGTGCGCATCACCCATATTCCAACCGGCACGGTCGTGCAGCAGCAGGACGAAAAATCTCAGCATAAAAACCGGGCTAAGGCCCTAAAAATTCTGCGCGCGCGCCTCTACGAAGTGCAGCGCGCCAAGATCGCAGCCGAAATGGCCGCCAAGCGCAAAGGGCAAGTGGGCACGGGCGACCGCAGCGAGCGCATCCGCACCTATAATTTCCCCCAAGGGCGGATCACCGATCACCGCATCAACGTTACGGTGCATCAAATCGACAAATTTATGGAAGGCCAAATCGAAGAATTGGTCAGCGCGCTAATCTCAAACGACCAGGCGGAGCGGTTGTCGGCTTTGGAGTAGCTGATGTTCCTAAGGCCGGTGTCATTGTGGTGGCGGCGCTGGAATCGCCACTATTCTGCGTTCTGCCAGCAATCGCGTCCCCAATATTTTTAAAACCCAAACGTTGAGCTCTTTCTATAAGATTTCGACGGAACTCTGGATCAATGTTTTCACTACTTGTACTGCTTAGAGCATGCGCCAGATCGGTAGCTTTGCCTGCCAATGCTCTGGAAGCCTTAGATTTTAATTTTATAAGTTCTAGCGGATTTTGTGGCGGATTATCGAATTGCTCCGTGGCGGCAACGACTCCCATCGCGCTTAGGCGCTTGGTACCGATATTCCATGCGTTGCTAATTTTGGCCGCCAAGACGCTGGGATAAATGACATAATCCATGGGTGTTCCGGCCATAACAGATTGATTGTCTGGATGTTCTGCGGCCTGCTTAAATTGGCCAAAGTCAAAAAACATTCCCGCCAATGCATCCGCTAATTTGTGGGCTTGCTCTTGGATTTTCTTGGGCGAGAGAGAGTCGGTCTTATTCTCGACAAAAAGCGATTTTGTCCAATCCCACCACGAAAGTTGTTTAACTTTACCCAGAGTGTTGGGGCTTGTACGCAAAGGTTCTAAAATTTTTTCATTCAGTTGTTGAATGTCGCCAGTTTTGATGATTTCTGCGGCGGCTTGTAATAAAATACGGCCGTTATCTTCGCCAAATACCGCGATGGCGTGTGTCATTGCAACTTGGCGGTTAGCATCCAATTGTAGCCAGGCGGCCTGGGTGGCAGTCAGTGGCGCTAGTGCTGCAGTATGCTCTTGGAATATCGCGGCAGCTTGCAGAAATGCGTAGACCTCTTCTAGGACGCCTGGAGGTATAACAAGGGTAAGGCTACTATTCATATCCTTAAAAGATATCACACTCTTGTGACTGATGCAAGCTCTTGAGCGGCAAAATTTAAGTCCTTATAGTAGATTGGGTATTAATACTATGATTTTCAATAAAAAAATAAACGATTGGCTGATCTGGGCCGAGCGCAAATTGGCCAAAACCGGTCAAACTGTTAGCCATTCCGGTTTGCGGCAAATCCTGGCTCTGGCCATGACTGGCGATCCGCTGGCGAATGCGCTTGCTGTGTTGCGCGCCGATGCCGCCGGTTTAACCCGCCCGCAGCAAAAAGATTTTCGTGCTTTTGTCGCCCGCCTGATGCGGGGTGAGCCGGTCAGCCGGATTTTGGGTGTGCGTGAATTTTGGTCCCTGCCATTTGTGTTAAACGCTGCCACTTTGGACCCACGCCAAGACACCGAATGTTTGGTCGAAGCGGCTTTGCGCCTGTTGCCCGACAAAACGCGGCCTTGGCGGGTATTGGATCTGGGCACGGGTAGCGGTTGTATCATCATTTCTATCTTGTACGAATTGCCGCATGCCAATGGTGTGGCCAGCGATAAATCGCCGCTGGCGCTTTTGGCAGCGCGGCAGAATGCAATCCAAAATGGGGTTGCCGCCCGGCTGGAATTATTCGCGGGCGATTGGGCGGCGGCTCTGGTCTCCGGGCCAAAATTCGATTTAATCGTCTCCAACCCCCCCTATATCCCCGAATCCTATGCCGCCTGGATGGGCAGCAATGTTATCGATCATGATCCGGCCTTGGCGTTGTGGGGCGGGGCTACGGGCCTGGACGCCTATGCCGCGATCCTGCCGCGCTTGCCGGAATTGCTGGCCCCGGGTGGAGCGGCAATATTGGAAATGGGGGTAGAGCAGGCGGACGCGATCGGTCAAATCGCCCAGGATGCGGGTTTGGTGGCACGTGATTTGATCCGCGATTTGGCTGGCAAAACCCGCGGTATCCTTCTGTATCCCCGATAAAACGGGGTTTTTGGGGCACGATGGCCCGCAAAGCCTTGGGATATCTTTTATTTTCCCTTGGCAAGGGGGGCAAAACAAACTACAAAGGGGTATAGGGCGCACCCAAGCAAAAACATAATAACGCAGGGTAGCATGGTGTCCCGAAAGCTTGCCGCATAGCGGCGCTGACACCCTAATTGAACGAGCATTTTAAACACATTGATCGAGGTTATTTGATGAGAATGAATCCAGGCCGTCGTGGTGGACGTAACGGGCACCATGGGCATCGCAATAATAATGGCGGTAATCATGGCCAGGGCCATAACCCCAACCGCCGCTCCATGCCGCTGCGTTATCAAACGCTGGAAAGCAAAGGCATGGAAGTCAAAGTGCGCGGCAACCCGCAGCAAATTTACGATAAATATTCATCCCTTGCCCGCGATGCGTTGGCCAGCGGCGATTTGATCCGCGCGGAATCGCATTTCCAGCATGCGGAGCATTATTTCCGCCTGCTCAGCTCCGAGCCGCGCCCGCAATATAATCCTTCACAAGAAGAAGGCGCATCCGAAGTCGAATTGATCAACGCCGGCGAAGCGGTGGTCGAATCCCTGGTGCCAGTGACCCCGGTTAACGACGTACCCCAGGGCGACAATAAATCCGAGGATGCGGCGTAATCAAAGACGCGCTTGGGCCCATTAACCAGGCCTTAACCCCAATTTGCTTGAATTTTAATAAACCTACCCCCACTTTAGGATGGTAGGTTTATTTTTATGCCCTGATCGGGCCTGGGGTTGATCATGAACATTCAAAAATACTCGGAACGTCTGCAGGGTTTTCTTCAGGCCGCGCAATCGCTGGCCGCCGGGCGCGGACACCAATATTTGCAACCCGAACATTTGCTCAAAGCCCTGCTGGAAGACGAGGCGGGCCAAGCCGCCAAGCTGATAATGGCGGCCAACGCCGATGCGCGATTGGCGTTACAGCAAACCAATGCCGCATTGGAAAAACTGCCCAAGGTCGAAGGCAGCGGCGGCATGCACGCCAGCCAGGAATTGGGCCGGGTTCTGGCTCAGGCCGAGGCGGGCGCGAATAAAAGCGGCGATCAATTTGTGACCGTCGAAATGATGTTGCTGGCATTGTTGATTACCGAAAACACTGCCGCGCAAAAGGCGCTGCAAGCAGCTGGTTTAGAGCCAAAAAAACTCAACGCCGCCATCCAAAATTTGCGCAAGGGGCGCAAAGCCAATTCATCCAATGCCGAGGCGAATTACGACGCGCTTAATCAATACGCCGTTGATCTGACCCAACGCGCTTTGGATGGCAAGCTTGACCCCGGTATGGGCAGGGACGACGCAATCCGCCTTTGTATTCAGGTCCTGCAACGCCGCACCAAAAACAATCCAGTTTTGATCGGCGAGCCCGGCGTTGGCAAAACCGCTATCGCCGAGGGGTTGGCATTGCGCATCGTCAACGGCGATGTGCCCGAAGGACTCAAGGATAAAAGATTAATGTCGCTGGATTTGGGGGCGATGATTGCCGGTGCCAAATTCCGGGGCGAGTTCGAAGAACGCTTAAAAGCCGTGTTAGCCGATGTCACCGCCGCCGAGGGGCAGGTGATCCTGTTCATCGACGAAGTGCATAATCTGGTGGGTGCCGGCAAGGCCGAGGGTGCCATGGACGCGTCCAACATGCTGAAACCCGCTTTGGCGCGCGGGGAATTGCATTGCGTGGCGGCGACAACGCTGGATGAATATCGCAAATACATCGAAAAAGATGCCGCCCTGGCGCGGCGGTTCCAACCGGTGTTTATCTCCGAACCGTCGGTGGAGGATACGATTTCCATCCTGCGCGGGCTTAAGGAAAAATACGAAATCCACCATGGCATCCGTATTACCGATGGCGCGATTGTCTCGGCCGCGACTTTGTCCAACCGCTATATCACCGACCGGTTTTTACCGGACAAAGCGATCGATTTAATCGACGAAGCCGCCAGCCGTTTGCGCATGGAAGTGGATTCCAAACCCGAAGCGATTGACGAGCTGGACCGCCGCATCATGCAATTGAAAATTGAACGCGAAGCATTGAAGCGCGAAACCGATGCGGGCAGCATGGACCGCTTGCAAAAATTGCAAACCGAATTGCGCGATCTGGAAACCAAGGCGGAAAAATTGACCACGCAATGGCAGGCGGAAAAAGCCGCGCTGGGCCAGGGGCGTGGGGTCAAGGAGAAATTGGAGCAGGCCAAGGCGGAATTGGACCGCGCCCAGCGCGAGGGCAATTTAACGCGCGCTGGGGAATTGAAATATGGCGTTATTCCAGATCTGGAAAAACAGTTGAACCAAGCGCCCAGCGGTAAGGCCGTTAAAACGGGATTGTTGCGCGAACAAGTAACCGAGGCAGATATAGCGGGCGTCGTCTCACGCTGGACCGGCGTGCCGGTCGATAAAATGCTCGAAGGCGAGCGCGCGAAATTACTGCGGATGGAGCAGGAATTGGCCAAGCGCGTGATCGGGCAGAACGATGCGATTGTGGCGGTATCCAACGCTGTACGCCGCGCCCGCGCCGGGTTGCAAGACCCCAACAAGCCATTGGGATCGTTTTTATTCCTAGGACCGACGGGGGTGGGCAAAACCGAATTGACCAAGGCGCTGGCCGAATTTTTATTCGATGATGAAAACGCGATGGTGCGTATCGACATGTCCGAATTTATGGAAAAACACGCCGTCTCGCGCCTGATCGGTGCGCCGCCTGGCTATGTTGGCTATGACGAGGGCGGCAGTTTGACCGAAGCCGTGCGCCGCCGCCCGTACCAAGTGATTTTATTCGACGAGGTAGAAAAAGCCCATCCCGACGTGTTCAACGTACTGTTGCAAGTACTGGACGATGGCCGGTTGACGGACGGGCAGGGCCGCATGGTCGATTTTAAAAACACCCTGATTATCCTGACCAGCAATTTAGGCAGTGATGTTTTGGCCAATTTGGCCGAGGGGGAGTCGGTCGAAAAAGTACGCGAACAAGTGATGGAACATGTCCGCCGCGCCTTCCGCCCGGAATTTTTGAACCGCCTGGACGAGATTTTACTGTTCAGCCGTTTGCAGCGTGCGCAGATGGATGCGATTGTCAAAACGCAGATGATCCGGGTGCAAAAACTATTGGCCGAACGCAAAATCGTTGTGGAATTGGACGAACGCGCCGCTGCCTGGTTGGCGAATATGGGCTATGATCCCAGCTATGGCGCACGGCCATTAAAACGGGTGATCCAAAAGCACCTGCAAAACCCACTGGCCGAGGCGATTTTACGTGGCACGATCTTGGACGGGCAGCATGTGCTGGTGACCGTGCAGGACGGCGAAATCAGCCTTAAGCCCTACACCCCCAAGGTGCACGCGGCTTAGTGCTGCTGTTGCTGGCGGTAGCGTTGCATAATCTGTGATTTCCAGCCCGGGTATTTTGTAGAAAGTTTACCGAGCGGGGTTTGATCCAAATGAATCACTTTTTTATGTTGTGGCGGCTTGTTGGTTGCCAGCATTTCTATGCCAAGAAACTGCATGGCGGATAGAATGCATGCGCGTAGTACGAAGGAGCTTTGGAACCCATGTCCAGCACCGATGAAGCGGCTTTCTGCTTGCTCACGAATAACAACATCTATGACCAACTTTTGTGCAACAGCATGTTGCGCGCCCGGCGCCTCCCAGTTCTTTAACTTTTTCGTTAACCAAGTGGCGACCGCGTCTTCTTCGCTCGCGCCGCTCATGGTCGATGTTAGAATTATTGGTGCTGGTTTGGGCATGGTAACAGCGGGTGTTGACAGTGTTTGCGTCGGCAGCGCAGCTTTTATACCGGCTGGCTTGACCGCGGGCTTTGGCGGCGGCTCTGATGTGGGTGCTATTTTAGGTACAGGCGAGGGCTGGGGCGGGCGTGCCTGGCGCATCGGCGCTTGCGGTGCAGTTGTGCGCCAATCTTTGACCGTCGCTAAAATTCTATGCCGATGATTGTCAACAAAATCGGGTTTTACAATTTGATTGTTGATTTGCGCCATATCAAACAGTCGATCAACCTCGATGGGTTCATTTTTGTATCGCTGTTTAATTTCGCCACGATCCGCCAAGGTGAACCAGGCCATAATAAACTCCGGATTCTGCAATTCTTGGGCTGTTAGGCTGTCAAAAAATTGCAAAAACGGTGTTATCATTTCATCCGATAAATCCAGCCGTAGCATCAGTTTTTTATGCAAAAATTCTATGACTTTAGGGAGTTCGGCAACATACCTTGAATGCGCTGTTGGATTTTCTTTTGGCGGCTCGGTGCGCATGCACCAGTTTATGAATGTTGATTCCAAAGACTTTTCGAGTTCTAAATCTCTAATCTTATCGAGCCGGTTTTTTTTTATCTTTTTTGCAGCCGCTCCGGCAGAGCCATAGGCGTATTTTGTTACTTTTGCCATGACGATTATCGTTTTGTTTTTTGCTTGGTTGGTACGATGACCGGGTTTACTCCCGTTGGCGCCAATTCGCTCAAGCTCTGGATTTCCTGCGGCGATAGGAATATTTTTAAATTGCTGGGCATGCCCCGGTTTTGGGTCGCGTTATGGACAAGCCAAGCGGCCTTGGCCAGCCGGATACCGACCCCGCGTTGGGTTTTGCTGTTGAAATAATTATTGGCCAGTTTACTCACGGCATGGCTGGCGGCGGCGTAATTGCCGACCCGCAAATGCGGGATTATGTCATCATTCCATTCGGGGCGAATATAGCCGATATCCAATAATGCAATTTGCGCCCGTGGCGGCAAGGTAGTGAAATCTACCCCACGATTTTTGCATTTTTGTGCCACGATGCTGTGGATGGACGCGAAATTGGCTTTGAACAAAGCTTCGACAGCTTGCGGCGATAGCTGCGCTTCGATTTTGCCCTTGGCTAATTTACGAGCGGTTTCCAAATCACAATTCACGACGTCAGTAAACAACGTTTTATCTGCGCTGATATTGGTGCCTACACCAATGGTAATAACTCCCGCCGGGCACAAATATGTTTGTGGGTCACGTCCCTCGTTGCGCAGGATGTGGTTCATCGCCGCCAACTGATAATCATGATTTAATGGCGGTAGTTCAAAACCTTCTCTGACATCTAGGAACAAAACCCCGTTCTTGTTTTGAGGGACAAAAGCGCTCTCCACCGGTGAAAAATCCAAGCTATCCGTGCCATAAGTCGAGGTCACAGAAGGTACAACCCAGCTGTGTTGCTGTGGCATGCGTTCGGTAGCTGCGCCGGAGGTGGTGACGGCGGCCAGCGGCATACCGCCCTGGGGCATAAACTTGTTTCCTGCTACTCGCAAACCAAAAATACCCGCGACAGAAAATGCCAGGCTGCAAGCCAGCACGCCAACGCTTTTGCTGGCGTCACGCGAGTTTGTAAAATTCAGAAGCCCGCCATAAGGCCCGCGCCTTGGCAACCATCTATGGTCCGGCGGTGGTCCCTGACGCCCTGGTTTGTAATATTTCATTTTTATTTTCTACCCTCTTGCCGCGGCACTATACA
>CANGQU010000028.1 GCA_947456345.1 Alphaproteobacteria bacterium
ACCGTGGTGGGGTCGACGACGGTGTAATTTTTGAACTGCGCTTCTTCACGCAAATTTTCGGCGATCCACATTGCGGGCAGGCCGAAAGTCGGCTCGGTCGTGGCTTCGCCTGCCATTGTAATCGGCTCGCCACTTGGGTCCATGACAAGGAGCATGGTCGGACGGATATCGCCGCGCCCGGCTTCGATTTCCTTGATCCGCAATACATAAGTGTTGGCGGGTAGCTGCAAATTATCCTGAATCCGCACCGAGGGGAGGACAAAGCCGATCTCCCCGGCCAATTGGCGGCGCAAGGCCTTGATTTGATCGGTCAAAACCACGCCGCGCTCTTTATTGATAAGGCCCAAAAGCCCATAGCCCAATTCCAAGCGGATCAGATCCATTTGCAGGGCAGCGGAAATTGGTTGTTCCGTGGGTGCTACTTGTTTCGACGCTTGCAAATCGTCGGCGGTTTTTTGCACCGCTTTTTTCTGCGTCTCGTGGACAAAATAAGCCATCGCACCAAGGCCGCCGCCCAAAATCGCAAAGGGGATAAACGGCACGCCCGGTAAGAAAGCCATCAAAGCCATCAAGAACGAGCTTAAGCCCAAGGCCGTCGGGTAGCCGCCCAGTTGGGCAAATAATGCTTTTTCGGTCGAGCCGATGGAACCGCCCTTGCTGACCAGCAAGCCCGCAGCCACGGAAACGATCAGCGCCGGGATTTGCGATACCAAACCGTCACCGACCGTCAAAAGCGTGTAACTGTGTGTCGCTTCGGACAGGCTAATGCCCATTTGCGCCGTGCCGATGATAATGCCGCCGACGATGTTAATGACCGTGATAATCAAGCCGGCAATCGCGTCCCCGCGCACGAATTTGGCCGCCCCGTCCATGGCCCCATAAAACGCGCTTTCTTGTTCCAATTCCTTGCGTTTTAGCTTGGCTTCGGCCTCGGTCAAAAGGCCCGAAGACAAATCCGCGTCAATCGCCATTTGTTTGCCGGGCATGGCATCCAAGCTAAAGCGCGCCGATACCTCGGCGATACGGCCGGAACCTTTGGTGATAACCACGAAATTGACCAACACCAGGATCGAAAACACGATCAGTCCGATTACAAAATTGCCGCCCATGATAAAGTTGCCAAAGGCCTCGATGACGTGTCCGGCGGCGTGCGTCCCTTCGTGGCCATGGGCCAGAATCAAGCGGGTCGAGGCCAAGTTCAACGACAGGCGCAGTAGGGTTGAAACCAGCAGCACGGTTGGGAACGAGCTGAAATCCAGTGGCCGTTCGATGAATAGCGCGGTCATCAAAATCAGCACGGCAAAGGCAAAAGAAAACGCCAGCATGATATCCAATAGCCACGTCGGCATTGGCAATACCAGCACGGCCAGAATAAATACCACGCCCAAAGCAAGCGCAATATCGGGGCGCCGGAAAAAGCGGTTTAAAAAATCCGCGGTTGGCGTGCTGCTGGTCGTATCGGCCATGATTTAGGTTGGTGAGTGCATAGGAATCTAGAGTGCGGCGCGTTCATTGTCGGCGGACAACGGTACTGGCACGCCGGAATCGGAATACTGTTTTAACTTGTTACGCAAGGTGCGGATCGAAATACCCAGAATATTGGCAGCATGGGTACGATTGCCCAAACAATGATGCAGGGTTTGGATGATCAAATCACGCTCCACATCCGCGACCGTGCGGCCTACCATCGGTGCGCCGTTCCCAGCTGCTTCCACAGGCGTAGTAGCAGAGACCAGTTTAGCCGGAATATTGCTGGCCAAGGTATTGTCCACTGCCACCGATCCCAGCGCAGGCATGGTCATATTCAATAAAATCGCATCGGTGGAAATGGTCGGGCCAGATGCCAAAAGCACGGCGCGGTGCAAAGTGTTTTCCAATTCCCGCACATTGCCACGCCAAGTATGGCCCAGCAGCTTTTGCCGGGCGTCGTCGGCCAGTTTTTTGACCGGCACATCGTTGGATTCGGAATACTTTTTGATAAAGTAATTCGCCAACAGTTCGATATCGTTCGGTCGCTCGCGCAAGGCGGGCAGGCGGATGTTGACAACGTTCAGGCGGTAATACAAATCCTCGCGGAATTGACCGGCGCGAACCGCGTCTTCCATGTTGCGGTTGCTAGTGGCAATTAGGCGGATATTGACCTTAACTGGCGTTGTGCCACCGACGCGGTCGATCACTCGTTCTTGGATTGCGCGCAACAGTTTCGCCTGTAGGCTGGGATGCATTTCCGATATTTCATCCAGCAACAATGTGCCGTTATCGGCTTCTTCGAATTTGCCGATACGCCGGGCGACAGCGCCCGTGAACGCCCCTTTTTCGTGGCCGAATAATTCTGATTCTAACAGATGCTCGGGGATGGCGGCGCAATTGATGGATACGAATTTCTGGCTGGCGCGGCGGCTTTTGGAATGGATGTGCCGGGCCATGACTTCCTTGCCGGTGCCGGATTCGCCAGTGATTAAAATGGTCGCATCGCTGCTGGCGATTTGATCGGCCATTGCCATGGTGCGCACCATCACCGGATCGCGGTAGACTACACTGGCGGTTTCCTCGGTCACCGCCTCGAGCACGGCGGCGATCAGCTTGTTGTCGGCGGGCAGGGGTAGGTATTCCTTGGCCCCGGCCTTGATGGCCTGGACCGCGCCATGAGTATCATTACCAATGCCGCAAGCGACGACGGGGATATGAAAACGTTCGGTTTTCAGTGAGGTGATCAGTTTGGCGATATTCGATTTGATATCGATCATGATCAAATCCGCACCTTGGCCACTGCGCAGAGCATTTAATCCGGTATCGATATCCTCAACGTGGGAGACGCGTGCGCCGCGTTCGATCGCCAGTTTCCCGGCCGAACTCATGTGCCCATCGAGGCTGCCAATAATCAATAAACGCATTACATCTTCTCCACCCGTGCTGGGATTTTATGCATTGCCAGCATCGTTTTTAATAATTTCGGTCATGGTGATACCAAGCCGGTCGTCGACGATCACCACCTCGCCCCGCGCTACCAAGCGGTTATTGACGTAAATGTCGATCGCTTCGCCCACTTTACGGTCTAATTCCACAACCGCGCCGCGGCCCAGTTTCAGCAATTGGTTGACCTGCATGTTGGCGGTGCCTAAAACGGCGGAAACCTTGACCGGAATTAAGCCGATCGCATCCAAATCGCGGGCCGATTGCGGCACACGGGATTCTTCGGCCGTAGCGCCCGCGGCCGCCGCATCCGCTCCAAATTCATTCAAGTTTAAATTTTGATCATCGGCCATAAACTACTCCTTTGGTGATTCGTTGGGATCGATTATCGTCTCTGGCGGGCGCAGGCTGGCGGGCAGGTTTTCGCGCCATAATTGCGCCAATTCCTGCCATAACTGGCTTGGGATGTGTTCCAAACCGCCATTGCCCCAATCGATACGGCAATCCATGCTGCCGAGCGCCGGATCGGCGAACATTTGCAGCTTGCCAGAAAATCCAGTTTGTTCGGCAAGCTGGGCCAGTTTCGACTCCAGTGCTTGCAATGTATCTGGGCCAACAAACACGGTCAGGCGCGGTAATTCAACCGCGCGGCGCAATGTTTGTGTCATCACGGTTTCAATCTCGGCCAAGCCGAATGCGGCTTGCACATGGGGGAATAATTGCTGCAAGGCCAGCAATGCCGCGGCACTGGCTTTGGCATTGGCGGCTTGCTCGAACGGTGCTGAGACTTGGGCAATTTTTTGCGTTTGCAAAAGAGCTTTGTTCAGAGCCTCGAGTGTCTGGCTCTCGATAGACTGCAATGCCTCGTCTATACCGGCTTTGTGACCGCTGGCAAAGGCTTCGGCCAGCATTTGATCCAATTTTATTTGATGCTCGTCGCGGATAGAATCAGCGCTATCACCGATTCTTGGATCATCAAAATTTAGATCGAAGATAAACTTTTTTGGTTTGGTCATGGTCGGTTGCATAGGTTAATAAATCAGCTGATCGTCGTTGTCACCGGCGAGGATGATTTCGCCCTTGTTGGCCATATCTTTGGCCAAGTTGACAATGTATTGCTGGGCTTCGTCCACTTCGCGCAGGCGCACAGGGCCCATCGATTCCATATCTTCGCGCAGGATTTTGGCCGCCCTCTCCGACATGTTGGAAAGGAACAAATCGCGCAGCGGCTGCGACGCGCCCTTGAGCGCGCGGGGCAGTTTGTCTTTTTCGATAACTTTGAGCAAGGTCTGGACGGACCCGCTGTCCAGCCGCGCCAAATCGTCAAAGGTAAACATCAAGGATTTAATTTTCTCGGCCGAATCTTTTTGCCGCTCTTCCAGTGCGGACATAAAGCGCGCTTCGGTGTTGCGGTCAAAGCTGTTGAAGATCTCCGACATGACTTCGTGCGGATCACGGCGGTTGGAACGGGCCAAGTTGCTCATAAACTCGGTACGCAGGGTTTTTTCCACGTCGCTTAGAACTTCTTTTTGCACAGAATCCATGCGCAGCATGCGCAAAATTACTTCCATCGAAAAGTTTTCCGGCAGCACGCTTAGCACTTTGGCGGTATGGGGCGCGCTGATTTTCGATAACACGACGGCGACGGTCTGCGGGTATTCGTTACGCAGGTAATTGGCCAAAATCACTTCAGAGACGTTGTCCAGTTTATCCCATAAAGTTCGACCAGCAGGACCCCTTATCTCGTCCATAATGTTGTCAAGGCGGCTTTTATCCAAAACCTTGCCCAACAACCTTTCAGCAGTTTCATAGGATCCGACTGCACCTGCGGTGCTAAAGTTTTCGGCGAATTCCATGACCAGCTTTTCCATCGTCGCCGATCCAACCGATCCCAAGGACGACATGATCTGCGACAATTCGCGGATTTCGTCGTCGTGCATCATCGAGAAAAGTTTGCCGGCATTATCCTCTCCGATGTTCAGCATAAGCAGCGCTGCTTTTTCCGGTCCGGTTAATATTCGTATTTGCTCAGCCATCGTGCCATGATCCTGTTATTCTGCGTTCCGCGCTTCCTTGCCTTGATACAGCCAGGTGCGGATGATCGACAAGGTTTCTTCGGGATGTTTTTCGACAATTTCGCTGATGCGTTTTAAGGACGATGCTTTAATTCTGCCCTCGATCTGCCGCATATTGATCATCTCGTCCAGCTCGGCATTGCTAACTTCTGGCTCGGGCAGGGCTAGCTGCTCGCCGCCACCACCTGGCGCTGGTAAGGCCAGATTGCCGCCGCCGCTTCTGCCGCCGATTGCTCCACGCCCACCCCCAGCGGGCTCGGCCGCTAAACGGTTCATCAACGGGCGTACCACCAACAATAAAGCCAGAATTCCAACCAAGCCCATCACCAGAGTCTCGGCCAGACGCATAATCTCGCTGCTGCTAAAGCCCATCATGCCGCCCGCCGCTTCGGCCACGGTCCCAGGCGCGGCGTCAACAGGATTAACAAATTGCATATTCACAACCTGGACAGTGTCGCCACGATCTTCTTGAAATCCGACCGCGCCCTTAATAAGGGTTTCAAGCTGTTTTAAGTTTTCCTCGCTGCGCGGCTGATAGGTTTGCTTGCCTTCGGCATCCGTCGTATAGCTCCCATCCACCAAGACCGCAACCGATATGCGCTTGATTTCCCCTGCTTCCCTAACTTTTTGGGTAACCGTTTTTGATACCTCGAAATTGGTGGTTTCCTCGGTGCGATCGTTTTGATTGCTGGCGATTGCTGCGCCTGCGCCGGCCTGCGAATCGGGCAGGTTGTTGGCGACGCTTACGCCGTCTCTTTGGCCGCCTTCGCGGCTTTTGCCACTTTCGCTAACGGTTTGCGAGGAGCGGATAACGCTTTTTTCCGGGTCATAAGTTTCGGAGCTTTGGGTGATACGATCGAAATTCATCTCGACCGATACTTCTGCGCGCACGCGGCCCGGGCCAACCGATTTTTCAAGCAGGGATTCAATTTCCTGCACCATGCGTCGCTCGGTGCCTACCCGCAACTCCTCGGCATTGTTGGCGCCTGAGCTGTTGCTATCATCGCCGCCACGAGCCAAGAGAGAGCCTTGATCGTCGACAATCGATACATTATTGATTTTCAAGCCTGGGACTGCGGCGGCGACTAAGTTTTGAATAGCGGCGACTTGCGACCGGTCAAGACGGCCCGAGCGCATCTGCAAAACGATGGAGGCGCTGGCTTCCTCCCGTTGGCGGCTGAAAACGTCGCGTTGCGGTAAAACCAGATGGACGCGGGCGGAGCGCACCGGGCCAAGCGAGCCGATGGTGCGGGATAATTCCCCTTCCAGCGCGCGGACCAAATTGACGTTTTGCACAAAAGAACTTGTGGCCAGCCCGTCCGATTTATCAAAAATCTCATAACCCAAACTGCCGCCGCGCGGCAAACCGTCTTGGGCCAGCAGCATGCGCAAACGCGCGACCTGATCCCCGGGCACCATAATCTGGGAGCCATCGGCGCGGATTTGATTGGGCACGCCCAGCGATTCTAATTTTTGGATGATTTGGCCGCTGTCTTTGATATCCAGATCATTGTACAACACCGCCATATTCGGCGTCGAAAAACGCGATGCCATATACATAAAAAAGGCCAAGACCCCGACCATGACGATGCCAATGGGGGCGAGGCGCGAAGGCCCGAGCGTGCGGAGCGTATTGCCTAGACTCACCGGACTACTCCCTTAACAGATGCGGCAATGGCCGAACGGCCTTGATAGGAAATGATTTTTACCGCTTTAACCAAATTTATCCCCAGTATAATGAACAAATAGTTAACACAGGGCAAAAATTGCCTAGTTCGAAGGTTAATTTTTCGCACCGTGCCTGTTTCGACGCAGGGCTGTGACATAAAAAGCAAAAAAATCCCGGCCTTTTTTAAGGGCCGGGATCTAGGGGGGAGTAGAACCTAGCTGATCGTACGGATCAATTCTTCGAGCATCTTATCGGCGGTGCTGATGACTTTGGTATTCGCCGAATAAGCACGTTGCGTCAAAATCATATTGGAAAATTCTTGGGCGATATCCACGGTTGAGGCTTCGACCGAGTTGGCGGCAATACGGCCCGCACCACCTACCGACGGCTGTTTTAACACGAACAAGCCAGAACGTTCGGTTTGCGCATAAGTATTGCCGTTTCTAGCCTCGAGGCCGTTGGGGGCCGGGAAATCGACCAGAGCGACGCGGAATACTTTTTTGGTTTGGCCGTTATCGAAAAGGGCGTTCACCGTGCCGTCGTTGGCGATGTTGACGCCAACATAGGAACCTGGCGCGACGCCGTCTTGATTGACGAAATTGGTGCTGTAGTTGTTACCGACTTGACTAACTTGATCGGCCAAGGGCGGTGTTACTGGATTTGCGACCGATGCGCCGAAATCAAAAGCGATATCCTGGGTGGCGCTGGCTGGCGCGAAGTTAAAGCGTAATACCACTTTACCCTCGTTGGTCTCGCCTTCATCACGCAAGATCGAGGCGGGCGTGCCGCCATCATACTGAATGTCATTTAATTTGCCGTTGGAGTCAAATGTAACCAGCAATCGATCCGTTGCCGGGGCGCCATCGATTCCAGCGTTGGTAAAGGCTGCGCCAGTTGCGCCTTGATAGCCGACGGTCGAGCCGCCGCTGGGTGACATAGTCAGCGCCCATTCATTCGCGTTGGCGGTTTTGGTCCAGGTCAATTGCACGTTACGCGCCACACCAAGTGTATCATAAAGGGTGATCTGGGTATTCTGCGTGCTGGCTGTAGTTGTGTTAGCGGGCAGGTTAAGGCCCAGTCCGATATTGCTG
>CANGQU010000029.1 GCA_947456345.1 Alphaproteobacteria bacterium
ACAATTTTTCCACCCACACCATCGCATCGCGCGGACGGCAAGTGAGTTCATAGCCGTCGCAACCGGTATAGCCGCTGCGGGAAATTTGTACATCCAACCCATCGATCTGCCCATACCAGCAATGCATGAATTTCAATTTGCCGATTTCCGGCAAAAGCCCGCTTAACACTTCGGCGGCTTTTGGCCCTTGCAAAGCCAGCAAAGCGCGATCAGGCAAATGTTCTACCCCGTCCTTGCCCAAATGATTTTGCAAATGCTGCAAATCGATATGTTTGCGGCTGGCAT
Organism: Alphaproteobacteria bacterium; assembly: GCA_947456345.1. GTDB lineage: Bacteria > Pseudomonadota > Alphaproteobacteria > SHNJ01 > SHNJ01 > CANGQU01. Next base: position 286 of record CANGQU010000029.1, read on the forward strand.
TGACGATTAAATACAATCCACTTTCTTCGCGCGTGATCATCAAATCGTCGATCACGCCGCCATCGCTGTTGGTCAACAGCGCGTATTTGATTTGCCCGATTTTCAATTCCTGCAAATCGGCGGTCACCAACCCCTCGAGCTTTTGGATCATATCCAATCCGTGCAACCGGATATGCCCCATATGCGAGACATCGAATAATCCGGCCGCCGTGCGGGTATGCAAATGTTCGCCCATAATCCCCTTGGGGTATTGAATGGGCATTTCATACCCGGCAAAGGTCACCATTTTCGCGCCCGCATGGTCATGCAGCGCGTGGAATGGCGTTTTTTTCAATTCGCCAGATGAGGAAAGATTATTCATGCGCGCTCTCTGTTGGCTCCAACCCGATCAGTAGCCGCAAATCCCTGGCCGCCTGCGGCAAGCGTATCGTGGCATTTTCAATCGCGACCGCCAATAACGGCCGTTGTTCCGCAAAGACCAATTCGGCCCCACCGGTTTGTTTTTCCAAAACCACATCATCCGCCCCAACCACCGCTATAAAATAGGGCGCGGGCGATGGCACGGCAACGGCGTTATCCCGGCGTTCTGCTAAAATGCGGATGGCCAAAACCATTTCAATAGTATCACGGCGTTGGGTGCATTGCGCCGCCAGACGATCCACCTTCATCCGCCAGGCTGGGGGTGCATCCCCCTCGGCCTTGGCGGTGACCAAAGATGCATCGCGCAAAATCGCATAATCGGGACAGGCAACCGGCTCTGGCTTGGCAAAATCCAGCCATGACGGCGTGCTACAAGCCGTCAGGCTTAGCAGCAAAAGACACATCCATAGGGTATGAAAATTTCTGGGCGGCATGGTGATTATGGTCTATAAACTATCGCCATGACCCCCTCATTGCAAGCACCATTGACGGTATATCTGGCGGGCCCACGCGGATTTTGCGCGGGTGTGGATAGAGCCATTAAAATTGTCGAGCGTGCGCTGCACAAATTCGGCGCGCCCGTCTATGTCCGGCACGAAATCGTCCATAACCGGCATGTCGTTGAATCCTTGATGGCCAAAGGTGCTATTTTTGTCGAGGAATTGAGCGACGTGCCATCCGACCGGCCAGTGATTTTTTCGGCCCACGGCGTGGCCAAATCCGTGCCGGCCGAAGCCAAAGCGCGCCACATGATCTATGTCGACGCTACCTGCCCGCTCGTGACCAAGGTGCATTCCGAGGTCGAGCATCTGCGCGACGATGGCTATCACATTATTTTACTGGGCCATGCCGGCCACCCCGAGGTCGAGGGGACCATGGGCCAATTGCCGCCAGGACAGATTGATTTAATCGAGGATGCCGAGGGTGCAGAACATTACACGCCGCCCCCGGGCAAAAAATTGGCCTATGCCACGCAAACAACGCTGTCGGTCGACGACACGGCCCAGATGGTGCAAATCCTGCAACGGCGTTTTCCCGATATTCGCGGCCCGAAAAAAGACGATATTTGCTATGCCACCACCAACCGCCAAGACGCGGTCAAGGCGATGGCCCCCAAATGCGACGCGGTATTGGTATTGGGTGCGCCCAATTCGTCCAATTCCGTGCGCTTAGTCGAGGTGGCGCAAAAATCCGGCTGCGCGCGGGCGCAATTGATTCAACATGCGGGGGAATTGGACTTTGCATTTTTGTCCGGCGTCACGCGCTTGGGTATCACGGCGGGCGCGTCCGCGCCCGAGATTTTGGTCGATGAATTGCTGGCCAAACTGCGCACACAATACGCGGTGACTACCGAAGAAATCATCACCACCCGCGAAGATATCGAATTTAAACTGCCGAAAATTTTACAGGATGTGGCGTGACAACACCGCGTCTGCGCATCTACACCGATGGCGCGTGCAAGGGCAATCCCGGCCCGGGCGGCTGGGGCGCGTTGTTGATTTATGGCGAGGCAGAAAAAGAATTATCGGGTTACGAGGCCACGACCACCAACAACCGCATGGAATTAATGGCGGCGATTATGGCGTTGGAATCGTTGAAACGCCCGACCGCGTTGGATTTATATACCGATAGTCAATATGTCAAAAACGGCATCACCAGCTGGATCAAGGGCTGGCAAAAAAACGGTTGGAAAAACGCCCAAAAAAAACCCGTGGCCAACGCCGATTTGTGGCAACGTTTATTGGCCGCTACGGCAACGCACGATATAAAATGGCACTGGGTCAAGGGCCATAGCGGCCATGCCGAAAATGATCGCGTCGACGCCCTGGCCAATGCGGCGATTCTGGCGGCTTTGCCCTCCGCTATTTAGCCCGCGCGAACACGTCCACGACCAACCCCTCGGTCAATAATTCCGGGAGCAAATCACCGCCCGGATTTTTGGCGCTATATAGCGCGTTAAACGGAATCCCATACCGGCCCTTGGTTTTTAAATATGCGCCGATGGTGGGATCGGCCTTGGTCCAATCGCCGCGCATCAACACAACATCGGGCTGGCGCAATAAATCCTGAATCGTTTTCGATTCCAGCACCAGTTTTTCATTCACCTTGCACGTTAAACACCAATCCGCCGTGATGTCGACGAACACCATTTTGCCGTCGGCGAGCATGGCGGGAATTTCCTCCGGCGCGAATTCTTGCCATTGGAATAATTCGTTTTTGCTGTGTGTTTGGGTCACTATCACGGGGGCGATGTGGGAATACAAAATCCCGCCCAGCCATAATGCGGTTACGATCAACGCCACGCCCATGATTTGTTTCACCCGGCCCATCCAGCGCCCGGGTTTGGGCAAATAGCGCACGCTGCCGGGGAATACAGACACCGCCAAATACGGCAAGGCCAGACCGATGCCGATAAAGGTGAATATAAAAAATATCTCGGCGTTGCTGGCGGCAAAGGCAAAGCCCAAAGCCGTGCCCAAAAACGGCGCCGAGCAGGGTGTGGCCAGCAAGGTCGCAAACATGCCCAGCAAAAATTCATGCCGCACGCTATGCGGTTTGGCGGAAGGACCCAGCGGCACGATGCGCGCGACTGCCCCCGGCAAACGGATTTCAAACAAACCGAACACATTCGCCGCAAAGGCCAACACCACCACCAGCAAAAATCCGATGAAATACGGATTTTGAAATTGAATCCCCCAGCCCAATTGCATTCCCGTTTGCTTTAACGCGAAGACAAACAATGCCAGCAACCAAAACGAAAATACGATCCCAGCCGCCGAGGCCAAAAATCCGCGCCGTACCCAAGCGCGATCCAAATCTTGCTTGCCAATAATCTGCAGCAATTTGATCGACAATACCGGCAACACACAGGGCATCACGTTCAAAATCAAGCCGCCCAATAACGCCAAGCCCAATATGCCGAGCAGCGCCGCCCACTGAATTTGCCCAGGATCGGCGATGGGCGTTTTGGTTTGCGTCAACCCCTGCCCGCCATTCAACAGGGTCAGGGTGAGCGGCGTTTGCAGCAATTCTGCGAATTGCTCTGGCCCGGTTAAATCCAGCTTCACCGTAAACTCGGCGCGGTTTGGATTGGTCGGATCGATGCGGACGCTGGGCCGCCCGATGCCGATGGGCAACGCGCTTTCCAACAACAATTCCGGTTTTTGCCACGGGTGGGCGGAAAAACCGCTGACGCGCAAACTTGCTTGTTGTTTGGTGCCATAGCGCCAAACATCGCCAATCGCCAAATTCGATTTGCTGGCATCGACCGTGGGCACTTGGTCTTGGAAATAGCGGATCAGCTCCGCCTCGGCCGAGGCGATCGGCGGCCCCGCCGGTAGCTCCAGCCGCAAATTATATTGATACGGAATGCAAATATCGGCGCAGGTCAAATAATCCAACGCCAGATTGACGGTCAGGGGCGCATTAACATCGGCCAGGGTGACGGCGATGGGAAACGTCACCTGATCGTGATAGCCGATGGTTTCGATACCGCCAAAAGAAAATCGCACCGGCGCGGGCCAGCGCATATCGGCGTTTTGTAAATTGACCGAGCCGTCGAATTTCAATTTCGGCCCATATCCGGCATCACCCGCATTGCGCCAATAAATATGCCAGCTGGGCTCGAGGACGAATTGCAGCCCCAGGGTCAAACCCTGCCCCTGGCCGGTTGTAAGGCTATTAGCCACCAGGCGGACTTTGCCTTGGGGGTTTTCCTGCCACGAAGTGGCCGCAGCTTGCGCCCAAGCGGGATAGGCCGCCAAACACAGCAAACCCAGCAAAAAGACCGCCTTGAGCGCGGCTGAAATTCTGTGCAGTTGCGAGAGGGGGGCAGAAAAAATGGCCATTTGGAAACGAATCCTTAATCATATGGGACTTAAAATAAGATATATTGTATCCTATATTATAGGGACATACAAATTGCGCCTGTATGGGCCGCCACCACAAAGGATCGACGCTTGCCAGAACTAAAACCGTCCCGTGACCCGCACTCCCTAGCCGGGCAAATTTTGGTGGCGATGCCGTTGATGAGCGATCCCCGATTCGAAAAAGCCGTGATCGTTTTATGCGTGCATAATGCCGATGGCGCCATGGGCGTGGTGCTGAACCGGCAAAGCAATTCCATTACCTATCCTGAATTATTACAGCAATTGGGCCTGCCCTCCCACTTGGTGGACGATAAAAAACCCGTATTTTACGGCGGCCCGGTCGAAGCCGGGCGAGGCTTTGTCGTGCATTCGGACGATATTTTACAGGAAAGCACCCTGAAAATCAGCGACGGCCTTGCCTTGACCGCGACGGTCGATATCCTGCGCAGCATCGGCGAAGGCCGTGGGCCGCAGCAAAATTTGCTGGCGCTGGGTTATGCTGGCTGGGGCCCCGGACAGCTCGAGGCGGAAATTGCCGCCAATTCCTGGTTGAATTTGCCAGCCGATGCCAGTTTGATTTTCGATGAAAATGCCGACGGTAAATGGAGCCGCGCGATCGCCAAAATGGGCATCGCCCTGCACCACCTCTCGGGCACGGCTGGCCACGCCTAGGCCCAGGTAATATTCGTCCACTGATCCAATGCGCTTTGCGGGCCCAAACCTGCCAGCGCGGGCTTAGCACCCAACATCGTCCGCGCCAAATTTTGTACTTGGGCGGTGGTGACCGCATCGATTTTTTCAATCATTTCGGCCACGGGCAAAACCCGACCATAGCTTAGCAAATGCTGCGCCATCTGCTCGGCCCGGCCCATCGGCTGCTCCAACCCCATCAACACCCCGGCCTTTAATTGCTGTTTGGCACGGGCAAGTTCGGCATCCGTAATATGATGCACGGTGTCGTGCATTTGCTCGCGGATCAAGCCGCCGAGTTTTTCAACCGCGTCATGGCCGGTCCCGGCATAGACTACCATCAAACCGCTATCATCGACGTTCGATAAAAACGAATTGATGGTATAGGCCAGGCCGTGTTTTTCCCGCACTTCTAGAAATAAACGCGATGATGAACTGCCGCCCAACAGCGTGCTGTAAACCGAATACGCATAATAATCTTCATGCCAATGACCGACTGCCGGCAAGGCGAGCGCGACATGGGTTTGCTCGAGCGGGCGGGCGAACAGTCTCGCTCCCGGCTGATAATCGATCTGCTGCATCGGCCCGGGCGCGTGGCTGGGCAAGCGGGTAAAGTGCCGCGCCACCAATTCAACAAACTGCGCATGATCCACCCGGCCAGCCGCCGCGATTACCGTTTGCGGTGCGGTATAGACGTTTTGCGCATAGGCAGCGATTTGCTCGCTGGTCAAGGATGCGATCACCCCCGCCTGGCCCAGGATCGGCAAGCCCATCGGGCTGTCGCCATAAGCGGCTTGTTGCAGATGATCGAAAATAATGTCATCCGGCGTATCCTCGGCCTGGCCGATTTCTTGGATAATGACTTGCTGTTCGCGCGCCAATTCCGCCGGATCGAACACCGAATATTGCAGCATATCGGCCAACACATCGACACCCAACGCCAAATCGCCATGCAGCAGGCGCAAATAATACGCCGTCACATCGCGCGCGGTATAGGCGTTGCTGTGCCCACCCACGGCTTCGATTTCTTCGGAAATTTGCTGCGCGTTGCGCCGCGCCGTGCCCTTGAACACCATATGTTCCAGCACATGGGCGATGCCGTTTTGATTGACCGGTTCATGCCGCGTGCCGACGTTGAACCAAACGCCCACCGCCACGGTTGCCAGATACGGCATATCTTCGGATACCACGCGCAGCCCATTGGGCAAAGTGGTGATTTGTAAGCTCATAACCCTAACCTTTTTTTTATTGTAAATACCGTTGTTCCAAATGCATTTTATAATGCTGTAATTCCAGCCCGTGGCCCGTGGCCTGGCGCAACAATTCCTCGCCATCGCACAGACTGGCCTTGGCATGCACATTCGCGCGCAACCAGCCGATCAAGGGCTTGAAATCACCGACCGCTAGACCAGCGCGGGCATTGCCGCCTAGGGCCTGATTGGCTGTGGCAAATAATTGCGCCGCCGCAATCGCGCCCAAGCTATAGGTTGGGAAATAACCGAATGCGCCCGATGGCCAATGCACGTCCTGCAAACACCCCATGCGATCATCGGGCGGGGTGATACCCAACAATTCGCGCATGCCGTCATTAAATGCGCCGGGCAGATCGGCCAATACTAAATCGCCGCGAATCATCGCTCGCTCGAGGCGAAAACGCAGTATGATGTGCAATGGGTACGTCACCTCGTCCGCTTCAACGCGGATCAAGCTTGGGGCAACGCGTTTTTGCCAGGCTTGCAATTGTGGTACGGTAAAATGCGCGGCTTGGGCAGGAAATGCCCGAGCCAGCAAGGGCGCTAGAAATTCCGCGAATTCGGCGCTGCGCGCGCATTGCATTTCGATAAACAGCGATTGGCTTTCATGCATCGCCATCCCACGCGCCTTGCCGACCGGCTGATACCGCCATGGGCGGGGCAGACCGGCTTCGTACATCGCATGGCCGGATTCATGCAATAGGCTCATCAAACTTTGCCAGCAATCATCCGTACGGTAACGGGTGGTCAGGCGGATATCGTCCACCACCCCGCCGCAAAACGGATGGGTGCTGATATCCAAACGGCCCTGGGTAAAATCAAACCCTACTTGGCGCAATAAATCGCTGCATAATTTTTCTTGGGCAGGAATCGGAAATGGACCGCTGGGCATGGTAAAGGCGGGCGCGTTTTGCGCCAGTATCTTTCCCAGCAAATTGGGCAAATACGCCGCAAGGTCATCGAAAATCTGGGTCAGCTTGGCTTCGTTCAGCCCGGGTTCGTATTCATCCAACAACGCCTCGTAAGGGGTGGTGCCGAACGCAGACGCCTTGG